>CAZKPI010000530.1:0-2448 GCA_964554555.1 uncultured bacterium | reverse complement strand
CGGCCCCCTGCTGATGCCCAAGCGGGTCTTCATCAACTACGACTCCAACCTCAAGAGCCAGACCGGCAACAACGTCTGCTTCAACGTCTCCGAGCAACTGCTGGTGTGCCGCGACCTCGTCCTGGAGTGAACCCGGCCACCCCGGCCGGCGTCCGGCCCGGGTCCCCCTCCTGGGTGACCGGTGCCCTCAGGCTCTGGCGGCCGGACCGCCTGCCGTTTGCTGACTCCATTTTCCCCCCCAAGAAAGGAATCATGTGATCCTCCGTCGCCACGCTGTCGCTTCTGCCCAAGGTGGTTGGCCGGTTGTCCTGCTGGCTCTGTTCCTGCTCGGCCGTGTTCCCCTCGCCGGTTTTGGGCAGGATCTGTCGCCTGTCGGGCAGGCGGGGCCTGATCCCGGCAGGGCCTTGACCGCCGATGCCTCGCCGGCCGCCAGCCCGGCGGCGGTGCGCCAGACCGCGGCCAGCCCGGCGGTGGTCAGTCGCGGGGTCGCCCCCCAGCGGGTCGATCTGGCGGCGGTTGGCGACATCATGGTGCACGAGACCCAGCTGAAGGCCCACTATATCGCGTCGGGCGACACCTACCTGTTCGATGATGATTTCCGGTTCATCCGGCCGTATCTGCAAGGGGCCGACCTGGCCATCGGCAACCTCGAGACCGTCTTTGGCGGCACCGCGAAAAAATACTCCGGCTACCCCTTCTTCAACACCCCCGACACCCTGGCCGAAGCCCTGGCCCGGGCGGGTTTCGACGTGCTCACCGTCGCCAACAACCACGCCCTCGACATGGGGGTGGACGGGGCGAAGCGCACGGTCGAGGTGATTCGGAAGAATGGCATGGACGTGATCGGCGGCCGCGCCAGACCCGAGGATGACCCCCTGGTGGTGCGCGAGGTGCGCGGGGTGCGGGTGGGCCTGCTGGGATTGACCTACGAGACCGGTTCCCGCGGGGCGTCCCGCACCCTCAACGGAACGGCCATGCCTCCGGCCGCCCTTTCCCTGCTCGAGACCTTCCGGCCGTTCCGGCTGGTCGAGGACCTGCCTGGTATCGAAGGGAAGGTGAAGCGTCTGCGCGATAAGGGCGCCGAACTCGTCGTCGCTGTCCTGCATTGGGGCGAGGAATACGGGAAACAGCCCACCGCCGGTCAGCGGCTGATGGCGTCACACCTGGCCTCGGCCGGGGTCGATCTGGTCTTTGGCCATCATGCCCACGTGGTGCAGAAGGTGGAACTGCTGTCCCGTCCCGACGGGGGCCGGATGCTGGTTGCCTGGTCGCTGGGCAACTTCCTTTCCAATCAGCGCTACGAGTTCCTCCAGCGCCGGGACACCGAAGACGGACTGCTGATGCAGGTCACCGTCGAGCGGGCCGCTCCGGCCGCCCCCTGGCGGTTCACCAGGATCGGGGCGGTGCCCTTGTGGGTCCACCGCCACCAGCGGGAAGGGACCTGGCGCTACCACATCCTTCCCCTCGCCAATGCCCTGGCCAGCGAGGCGGCGTTCGGCCTCGACACTCCCGATGGCAAGTGGCGGGCGAAGAACTCGTGGGAACAGACCATGAAAGTGCTGGGACCCGGTTCGGCCGCTGTGCCCATCGCCCCTCCCCTGCCGGAGACCGCCTTCGATCTGCTGATGAACCCCGTCGCCTCGGGGACGGCTTCCCAGGCCGCGGTCCCCTGAGGGGGGGGCTGGGTGCCCGAGTTGCCAGAGGGTTTGGCGGGAGCGTCTCCGGCGGCCCGGCCGGACAAGGGCCTTCCCCTTGGTGCCTGGCCTGGTCCTGGTTCCTGTCCTGGCAGGGGTGGTTCGTCACTCCCGGGTGGGGGGAGGGGAAGGCCCACACCGGGATGCAAATTTCCAAAATTGACTGGTTGACAGGAAAGGCCATGGGTGGTAAACTCAGCCTTACCCTCTGCGGGGGGTACGGTTCGCGAGAACCGCTGGTGATTGAAAAGATAATCGAGGGAGCCAAGAAAGCGTTCAGGTAAGGGGGCTCTGCAAAGAGCCTTTGAGTTGTAAGATGAGTTGATCAGACTCGTCTCTGTGAACGAATACGGCTCGGCTGGCCGTGCAAGCGGACAGCTGGGTTGGAAGAGTTTTCATGGAGAGTTTGATCCTGGCTCAGGACTAACGCTGGCGGCGTGCCTAACACATGCAAGTCGAACGGGCTTACAGTTGTAGCAATACGGTTGTAAGCTAGTGGCGAACGGGTGAGTAACACGTAGGTAATCTACCCTTCAGACGGGAACAACCCAGGGAAACTTGGGCTAATGCCCGATAAGACCACGGGGCGGGAGCTCTGGGGTCAAAGGCTGGGCGAAAGTCTGGCGCTGGGGGATGAGCCTGCGGCCTATCAGCTAGTTGGCGGGGTAAGAGCCCACCAAGGCGAAGACGGGTAGCCGGCCTGAGAGGGTGATCGGCCACACTGGGACTGAGACACGGCCCAGACTCCTACGGG
>CAZKPI010000529.1:0-4119 GCA_964554555.1 uncultured bacterium | reverse complement strand
CCGACCGGAACGTGATAGAATCTTGGCCGGGGCCGGTCCGGTGCCCGGCGGCCGCCCGTTGGCCATGCCGAACGGGGATCGGCACTCTCACGGTGAGGATCCGCCTCAGACGATGTACCAGCTGTTCTTCATCTTCTTCCTGGTCTCTCCTGCCGGGTTCTGGTATGCGGCAAACCGGTATCCGATCGAGGCTGGGTGGGCCTCGCTGATCTTCTACGGGCTGACGTTCTCCGTCCTCTTCATGCTGAAGGTCACCGATGCCCTCGCGCAGATGACCAAACTGGAGGCTGGGGAACTGTCCCAGGTCGAAGACGAGATTCCCATGTATTATGATGAGGGCGCCATGCTCAGCCGATCCGCGCGCATTCGCCTGCATTACATCGGGGAGGTCCTGCTCGCGGGACTTCTGCTGGCCGGGTTCTGCTACGGCGCCAACTATGTGGTCGGGGCCCGGGCCGCGGAGACCCTGCGGTTTGGCGCCCAGCCGTTTGACCGGGCCGCCTGGGCCGCAGTACGGGACAAGCGCTACCCCATGGTCCTCGACCTGCTCCAGAACCACCCCCTGAATGGGAAGACCCCCGACGAGGTCGCGGACCTCCTTGGGATGCCGAATGCCAGCCAGACCTCCGCAGTCACCGGGGCGACGCATTGGTTGTTCGGCCTGGGAACCCGCGATCTTCCCACCGGCCCCGAACCCCTCCTGCATGTGATGTTTGAGGAGGGCCGCGTCAGCAACGTCCAACACACGACCCCGGTCGATCGTCACTGAGCCCGCGGTCGGCAGGGCCGCTGGCGGGCGCGTGCCGCCGCCGCCGGCCCTGGTGTCCGTTGTCGACGGCCCGGCATTCTCCGGCCTGGACGCGTCAGGCGAGGCCCAGGAACCGCCGCGGGTTGTCCTCGGTGAGCCGCCGCAGGTCGCCGCGGGTGAACCGCACCGGGCTCCAGAAGATCCGCCGGGCCCCCCGCGTGAACCACGTCAGGTAGGTTTTCTCCGTCCATAAAAACCGGCCCATGTACCAGTCGGTGCCGTAGAGCAGGCGGTCCTGCAGGACCGGTGTGCGCAGGACCCGGTGCAGGTTGGCGAAGTAGCGGCCGGGCATCCAGAACATCTCGGTGTCGAAGGAGACGTCGGTGTAGACGTGGGGGAACTCCCGCATCAGCCGCTCGATGGCGGCCTGCCAGGGCGTGCCGGTGCGGTCGAAATGGGCGAGGTTCAGCACCAGCCCGGGGAAGCGGCGCAGGACCGGTTCCCAGTTCTCGGGCGCGGCCAGGTGGTAGAAGCCGTCGTAGCCGGGCAGGCCGCCGTTCTCGCAGTGCGCCGTGACCGGCACCCGGTGCTGTTCGCACCAGGCGTAGACCGGGTGGAGCCGCTCGTCGTCGGGCAGGAACCCCATCACCGGGTAGATCTTGACTCCTTTGAACGCGCCGGCGGCGAGATGGCCCAGCACGAGGTCGGCCACCCCGGGGCGGCGCGGGTCGGCTCCGATGAAGGGAAGCAGACGCGGGGCGGGAAACCGCGCGTTGACCTGCGCAACCGCCGCCAGGGTCTCGGCGATCTGCTCGTCGTAGGGCTTCACCCCGCCCGGGTAGGCGGAACTGAACTCCATGTCCACCATGAGCGGGGTGGCCAGCTCCACCCCGGCCTCGTCCATCTCGGCGATCAGGGCGTCGGCAATCTGCGCGGTGGTCAGATGGGTGAAATCGAGCCAGGTCTCGAGCCGCACGCCGGGCATCAGCACGGCGCGCACCGCCCGGTGGGCCAGCGCCTGCCGCGGACTGCGCAGGTCGAGCACGAACCTCTGCCGGAACGACAGCGGCACGCATTCCAGGCTGAAGATGTGACAATGGCAGTTGATGGGCATGGCGTGGGAACGACCTTCCCGGGCATTCTACCGGAGGCGGGAAGCGCGGGCCAGCGGCGGTGTCTCCCGGCGCGCCGCGGGGGGGGCGGCGTTCAGCGCAGGAACTCGCCGTCCTCGCCGATCTTCCCCGGGCCGTCCTTCACCCAGATGCCTGCCGAGTGGGCCTTCACGTCAAAGGTGAGCGTGCCGTCCGTGACGCGGCGCTCGCCGCCGGTGACGGCGTCGCGGTAGACCCCGTTGCGCACACCGACCACGCTGATCTGCTGACCAGATCCCGTGGTCAGGCCGACCACCGCGTAACTGCGGCCGTTGTCCCAGTCACGGACGAAGCTCATGCCGCTTCCCCACTCGTGGACCAGGCTCATGGGCGCCTTCTGCAGGGCCGGCACGGCGCGCCGGATCTTGTTCAGCCGCTGGATGTGCCTCCAGAGCGGGTGGGCACGGGTGGCGGCGACCCGGCCGGGGGCGAGGTGGTCGCCGAAGTAGGCGCGCCCTGTCTGGTCGAGGGTGTCGGAGTTGCCGCAGATGTCCTGGGGCAGTCCGCGCTGGAAGGCGATCTCCTCGCCGTAGTACAGGCACGGGATGCCGCGGATCGTCCACAGCAGGTTGTAGGCCACGGCGGCCATCCAGTCGTCGCCCTGGAAGCGGTACTTGAAGTCGTTGTCGGGCCCGACGTCGTGGTTCTGCAGGAAGGTGACGAGCTTGGTGGCGTCGCCGTAGATCCAGTCCATGGCCAGCACGCCCTCGATGCCGTTGAAACAGCCGCGGCTGAGGTTGTCGCGGAAGGTCGAGAACAGCGAGAAGTCGAGCACCGAAAACCCGGAGTCGGGACCGCTGTTGGGGTTGCGCGGGTCGTCGCCGAGCCGCGTGTACCACCAGGGCCGGATGCTCGAAGGGCCGTTGTCCCCGCCCAGGTCGCCCCAGCCGTGGCCCTTCACCAGGTTCTCGCCGAACACGAACAACCCCGGCTTGTGCTTCTTCCAGGTGTTGACGTAGGTCAGCAGATCGGCGCGGTCAACGTGTTTGACCGTATCGAGCCGGATGGCATCGACGCCGAGGTCGAGCCACCGGCAGATCGCGTCGTTCAGGTATTTGCGCACGTTGGGCCGCTCGGTGGCCAGGTCAAGGCAGTCGCCGGCCATGTGCTTGTTCTGCAGGGGCTTCGGGTTTTCCCAGTCGCCGCCCGCCATGAAGCCGTCCTGGTGATACCAGGCGGGGTCGAGCGTGTTGGCGTCGGTGCCGAAGAAGCGGTTGGGCGGGCAGTTCTCAGACGGCACGGTGATGCCGGTGACCGGATCCTTCAGCGGCACCTTGCCCTCGGGGTCGCTCGTCTGCCGTTCGCGGAACCAGGCGGGCGCCGCCGGATTGTCGTTGTCCTCGCGGAACGGGTGGGTGTAGTTGCCGAGGTTCCCGGTGTAGGGCGCCTCGAAGGCCACCCCCGCCTTGCGGAAATACTTGATGGGCAGGCGGTTGACCCAGACCTGGCCCCGGATGCCGTAGTTCGACGAATGGTTGATGACCACGTCCTGGATGACCTTGAGGCCGTGCCGGTGGCACGCCTCGATCAGGTCGGGGTAGGTGGCCCCGGGCGACTCGAGCCGCGGGTCGATGCGGTTCCAGTCGTAGCCGTGGTAGCCGTGGTAGTCGAGGCCGCTCCGGTTCTCGATCGGGGGCGTGATCCAGATCGCGGTGAAGCCGAGATCCTTGATGTAGCCGAGTTGTTCGATCAGCCCTTTGAAATCGCCCCGCCAGTGCGGGTCGCCCTTCTTCACCCGGTCGCGGCAATAAAAATCGTTGCTCTCGTCACCGTTGTAAAAGCGCGTGGTGATCAAAAAGTAGATGGTCTCCTCGCGGAAGTCCTTCCCGGTGGGCTCGGGAATGGGCGGCGGCGGCGCGGGAGGCGCGGGAGGCTCCGGCTCCGGCGCGGGTCCGGGCTCCGGGTCCGGGCCGTCGGCCGGCGACAGGCGGTACTCGCCCGTCCCCGGATGGAACCGGAATACGTGGTTTCCCGCCTTCGTCACCCGCGCCACGATGTTGCCGGCGCCGGGCACGGCCTTCCCGGCCTGCGGCAGGGTGTCCTTCTCCCCGTCGTCCCCCCAGTTGGCGGCCCAGGACCCGTCGGCGCAGAACTTGTACTCAACCAGCCCGGCGTGCAGGAACACGGTCGCCTCCCACTGCTCGCCGCTCTTCTGCATGCGGCCGGCATCCGTGTCGGGGCTCCAGTTGTTGAAACTGCCTGCCACCTGCATGCTCCGCG
>CAZKPI010000528.1:0-4126 GCA_964554555.1 uncultured bacterium | reverse complement strand
CTCGGATCAAGCTGAAATCCCTTTACCCCAAAGTCAATTGTGACTGAAGACTAGCCGGGGCAACCGATCTTTGCTACCATTCGGGCAGAGAAGCACGCCGGTGTCTTCGAGCGAGGGAACTTCAGATGAGGTGGTCTTTCATGAGGCAATGCGGAAAGTGGGTCCTGGCGGGGGTGTTCCTGGTGGTGGGGGCCCTGGCGGCCGGAGCGGGGAAGCTCCCCGGGGAAGGTGTCGACTGGCCGGAAGTCAGGCTGTCCACCGGCCAGTTGCGGCAGGAGATGGCCAAGGTCCTGGCCCGCCCCCCCGTCGCCGGCCTGGAGGCCCTCGTTTCCTCCTGGAAAGAACGCCTGGCCGGCCAGCGGGACGGCCGTCCCCAGGCGCACCCGGGGCCTTCCGAAATGGCCATGTTGGAGTGCCTCCTGCGGGAAGACGGGTTCGCCCGGCTCGAGGGCTTTCTCAACGGGGAAGCTCCCCCCCCGGGCCAGGCGGAAGCGTTGCTGGCTGCCGCGCTGGTAACAGCGTCAGCACTCAACCGACTCCCCGAAGTGGGCAACCCCGGTCGATATCTGGTGTTTCGCGGCGAAGCCCTCCACGATCGTGACCTGTCTGACCTACAACCTGGCCGGGAGGTCGTCGAACATGGCTTTTCGAAAGCCTGCGCGACCCGCCAGACAGCCGAGAAAACGATCCGAGGGGCCACGATTCGGGGCCGCCACCCCGTCCTTCTGGCCATTTCCACGAGGTCTGGTCGCCTGGTTTCGGTGAAGGGCCGAGAACCAGTCGTGGTCTTCCTTCCGGAAACTCATTTCCGGGTGACTGACCGATCCCAGCGACAAGGTTTGACCATTCTCTCCCTCGAGGAAATCCCCCCGGGTGTGCAAAACCAAGCCAGATGACTATTGCCCCGGATAAGCGTTTCCACCCCTTTCCGAAAGGCCCCGGAAAGAACGTCTTCCTCCTTGCGTTGCGGTTGAGGTTGGGTTAGATTCCCTTCGCAAGATTCAGGAGAACACCTTTCCGCATGGAATTCCAAAAGACCCCCCTGCCCGGCCTGACCGTTGTGGTACCCAGACGGTTCGAAGATGCCCGCGGGTTTTTCGCCGAAACCTTCCACGCCGCGAAGTTCGCAGCGGCAGGCCTGCCCACGTCTTTCGTGCAGTTCAACATGGCCCGTTCGGTGCGGGGAACCCTGCGGGGTCTGCATTTCCAGTATCCCAACCCGCAGGGCAAGCTGGTGGGGTGCCAGGCCGGCCGGATCTTCGACGTCGGGGTCGACCTGCGGCAAGGGTCGCCCACCTTCGGCCGGTGGTTCGGGCTCGAGCTTTCGGCTGACAACGGCCTCCTGCTCTACGTGCCCGAGGGGTTCGCCCACGGCTACGTGGCGTTGACCGAAACCACCGACGTGACCTATGCGGTCACCGCGCTGTACGAACCCCAAGGGCAGTTCGGGGTGGCCTGGAACGACCCCGCCATCGGCGTGGCCTGGCCGGTCGCCGAGCCGCTCCTGGCCGACAAGGACCGCCGCCTGCCCCGGCTGGCCGACCTCGACAATCCCTTCCACGTGTGATGGTGGCAGGAACGTGTGTTGTGATCGGAACCACCGGCCCGAAAGCCCTTTCCCGGTCCAACGAATGTCAGAAACCCAGGGGCGGTCTTCGAGCCAGCCCTGAATCCACTTTTCCCGGGGGTGTTTCATGAAAGGAATCATCCTGGCCGGGGGGGCAGGCACCCGCCTGCACCCTTTGACCCTGGTGTCCAGCAAGCAGTTGTTACCGGTGTATGACAAGCCGATGATCTACTATCCGCTGTCCACCCTGATGCTGGCCGGGATCCGCGAGATCCTCGTCATTTCGACCCCGCACGACACACCGCTCTTCCGGCAGTTGTTGAAAGACGGCTCCCAATGGGGAATTTCGATTTCCTATGCCGTGCAACCGAAGCCGGAAGGCCTCGCCCAGGCGTTCCTGATCGGTCGGGAGTTCATCGGCGGCCAGCCGTCCTGCCTGATCCTGGGCGACAACCTCTTCCACGGGGCGGGGCTGACCGGCCTGTTGCAGGAAGCGGCCCGCCTGCGTGACGGGGCGATGGTCTTCGGCTACCAGGTGAAAGACCCCGAACGGTACGGGGTCGTCGAGTTCGACGCCGCCGGCAAGGCGGTCAGCCTGGAGGAAAAGCCCAAACATCCAAAATCACATCATGCGGTTCCTGGGTTGTATTTCTACGATGCCACGGTCTGCGACCGGGCCGCCTCTTTGAAGCCCTCCCCGCGCGGCGAGCTGGAAATCACCGATCTCAACCGGACCTACCTGGCCCAAGGTCAGCTGAAGGTCCTGCGGTTGGCCCGCGGCATCGCCTGGCTGGACACCGGGACGCACGCCTCTCTCCTGCAGGCCGCCAACTACATCCAGACCATCGAGGAACGGCAGGGCCTGAAGGTCGGGTCACCCGAGGAAATCGCGTTCCGGATGAAGTTCATCGACGCCCGGCAACTCGAGGCCCTCGCCGCGCCCCTGGCCAAGAGCGAGTATGGGGTCTATCTGAAGCACCTGCTCGACGGGCAAACCACATGAAGCGGATAGGAGCCCATTCTACTCGACAACCTGTCAATGCTTTGGTAGAATACCCTCGGTTCTTTCCGGGGTTCCCCCAATCTTGATGAAGGAAAACGCAGGAGGTCGTTGGTCTTGGGCCTGATTTTGGCATTTGTTTTTTCCTATGGGCTCAATCTGGCCATCATCTGGCTGGCCCATAAGGGCCACCTGTTCCTCGACGATCAAGAAAAGCCTCAGCGGGTGCATAAAGAGGCGGTCCCCCGCATTGGTGGGTTGGGAATCTTCATTGCTTCGTTGCTAATGATTCGGCACCCCCTGGGCGGAAAGTTGGTCCTGTCAGCGGTCCCAGCTTTTCTGGCCGGCTTCTTTGAAGACTTGATCGCCGGAATTTCTCCGCGGGTGAGGCTAATGATTATAACCTTCTCTGCGGTCCTGGGAATTCACCTCCTGGGGGCAACGGTTAATGATCTGGAGGTCATTCGAGTCCCCCTCATCCTGACGGTTCCGTTGACTCTGCTCTTAGTTGTGGGCGCAACTAATTCGGTGAACATAATCGATGGTCTAAATGGTCTGGCATCGGGCTTCTGCCTGATCGCTCTGGCCGCTTTCGCGGTGGTGGCCCATTGGAGTGGTGATTCCGACCTGAGCTACATTCTCCCCAGGGTGATCCTCCCGGTTTTGGGTTTTTTCGTTTTAAACTACCCCCGGGCCCAAATTTTCCTTGGGGATAGTGGTGCGTATTTCCTTGGCTTTGTTACGGTGGAAGCAGGCCTTTTGCTTATTCACCGCAACCCTGGGGTTTCGAAATTCTTCCCGCTTTTCATCATGTTTTATCCAATTTGGGAGGTATTGTTTTCGATTTACCGCCGCCGGTTCTACAAAAAGCTCCATGCCACCGCTGCGGACCGTTTGCACCTGCACACCCTTCTGTATAAACGCACCAATTACGGGAACCCCGCTGCTTCAACGCTGATCCTTTTATGCGTAGGGGTTCTGTCGCTATTCGGCTTAGCTTTATGGAATAGGTCCCTTCCCCAGATCATTGGAATCGGCATGCTGATTGGTTTCTACTCTCTGGGTTACGTTGTTCTTATTTCCTTCAGGGTCAGGACCAAAGAGGCAAAGATAATTTCGATTGGCAGGTTCCGAAGGGGTGTGACCTCATAAAAAGGTTTCTACAAAAGGTTATCGGGTCGATCGGAAACGGGGGCCTGATGCCCGCGATAAAATCGAAGGATGATGTGAAAATGTCGAGTTTTCCCGGCAGGCCTAGGAATGAGGGACTGGGCCATTGCTCTCGACCGGGAGCGGACCAGAGTTTCGGTCAGGAAGGCCAACAAGTCTTACCCCTGGCCTCAGAGGCTGCTTATGTTGGAAAGCCATTCGACAAACTGTCGGCTTCTTTCCGGCTAGGAGCCAGAGGAGAGTTTTCGCCAGAAAACCGCGGGCCCGAGGGTTAATCTCGGCCTTGTTTTTGGTTTTTGGTTTTTGGTTTTTGGTTTTTGGGGGTGTGACCTTACGGCGATGTAAATTCCGTACTATGATTGGGGTGAAGGCACATCTGATGGAGGAGG
>CAZKPI010000527.1:0-4138 GCA_964554555.1 uncultured bacterium | reverse complement strand
GAGATCGGGCGACACGGCCACCGCCCGCAGGAACTCGGCGTAGTCCTTCTCGATGCCGCCTGCCGCCGCGCGCTGTTCGCTGTAGGCGCGGATCTTCTCCAGCGCCTCAGCCAGCCGCCGGCCTTGCCGTTCGCGCTGGTCGGGGGGCAGTTGGGGGAAGGGAACGGGCTGGCCGGTGAGGTCGGTCATCCACCGGATCTCCCCGGTCCGCCCGATGTCGCCCTCGCTGAAGGGGCGGGCGAACAGGTGCTCAAGGCCGCCGCCCGGCTCGATTTCGCGCAGGACCGCCTGCAGGTGGCCGAAGAACTGGTGCACCGGCTGGTTGCGAAAGATGGCGGGTTTGACGCCGCGCAGGGCCGAGGTTCCGATAATGCCCATGGTGTCCTCCTCAGGTCAGGTCGAAGGTGCCGGTGTCGAGCCAGTAGCGTTCTGAGGCCATGGTGCGAAGCCGCAGTTCGGCGAGCTTCACGTCGAGGCGGGCGCCCTTCTGGTCTTCCACCCGCGACACGGTGAGCACCTCGCGGGCTTTGGGGTCCTGCTGGAGGGTGACCCGCAGGGGCCCGCGCTTCTCGACCTCCTCAGGCTTGACCTTCAGCTCATACAGAGGGTTCAACAGATCGACCGCCACATCGACGCGACGCGCGCCCAGCAGGACCGCTCCGGTCAGCTCAAGCACCGCCTGCGACTGCCCGGTCGCGGTCGGGAAGAGCTGACGATCGATCTGCATGACCTCCGGGCGATAGGTGCCCAGGAAACATTCGCGGTTCCGCACCGCGGTGTCGTCGGTGGCCAAGGCCAGGCCCTCGAGCTGGCGCAGACGCTCGGCGAACAGCCAGACCGCCCCGCCGACCACGCAGGTCGTCTTGGGGTCGGCAATGCCGCCGCCGCGCTGGGAGAACGGATACCAACTGCCGACCGGATACCCCTTCAGTCCGACGATGCGGTCGGGCGGCACCGGCATCAGCCGCACCAGCACCTCGCGGATGACCGGCAGGGAGCTGGGCTTGCCGCCCAGGATCAGCCCGTCGCAGTCGAATTGCACGATCAGCTCGGAAAACAGGCGCAACACCGTCTCCATCACGTTGCGCACCACCTCGTTGACCCGCCGCCGCGAGATCTGCCAGGGGATCTCGGGCAGGGTCAGGGCCGCCCCCAGATCCTTCCGCATCGTCTCGGCGAAAAAGTCGAGCACATTGCCGGCGGGCAGACGGTTGGGGAAGAAGCGGTCGAAGCTCAGCTCGATGACCGGTTCTTCGGTGTCGAGCTCGGCGAACTCGAGATGCCGGTGGGCCATGGGGATCCAGACCTGGCGCGCCAGTTCGGCCTTCAGATCCAGGAACCGCTTGTCGCGCCCGCCCCGCCCGGGGCCGAACAGGGCGTTGAACTCCTCGCGTGCCAGGCCCGGGTTCTGGCGGGCGGCCGCCGCGTAGACCTGCGGCAGGACGAGTTTCTCGATGACCCGCTTGGCGATCTCGTCACCGGCCACCGAAAACCCCTCGGAAAACAGCATCGTCTGCGAGACGCCGGCCACGTCGAACCCGGTAGGGGCATACTCGGCCACCATCAGATCGCTGGTGCCGCCGCCGATGTCGATGCTGGCGAGCCGCAGGGTGGGCGCCTTCTGCCCCGCCGGGGTGGTGCGTTCCCGGCCCAGCACGGCCAGCATGTCGCGGGCGTTGCCGAGATGCCGGTGCCGGGCCTCCCCGTAGATATAGGTCAACTGCACCGCCGTCGCCTCGTCGAGCTCCATGAACAGCTCCGGGCGGGCCTCGCCCGTCCGGCCGGTGACGTGGAAATACAGACCGATGGCGTCCTTTACCCGGCGCCGGTAGCGCTCCTTTTCGGGGGGGGCCATGCCGTTGGGCGTGGTCATGACGATGCTTTTCAGCACGCGGCGGGCCATGCGATGGCCGCGGTGCTTCCGGTAGGCGAACGAGTTGATCTGGGCGTAGGTGTGGTTCAGCAGTTCGACGAGCACGAAGGTCATCATGGCCGCCGACGGGTAGCAGGGCTCGAAGGGCGGGTGCGCCTTTTCCCCGCTGAAGGTGCCGTCGGCGTCGAGGAACCGCAGGAACGGCGCGGCGATCTTCTTGCCGAGCCCACTGCCGGGCAGGTGGAAATACCAGGGAAAGGGGCGCTCGCGCTCGTCCCACAGGTAGCGCTTGGGGCTCGACATGCCGGTGTCGCCCAGGTCGCACGGGTCAAGGCGGGCGGCCTCCTGTCCGAGCCGCACCAGGCTCGGCCACCGGAACCCGGCCCCGGCGTGGGGGACGGGGTTGTCGGGGTCGAAGAACAGCGGCGGCTGGAACTTGAAGCTGGTATCGAACGGTTCGGTGTACACCTCGGAGGGTTCGCGCAGGTTGCGGATCTCGAGCTTGCGGCACTCGTCGAGGCTGATCGGCTTGCCCGGTTCCGCCTCGGCGATGATGCCGCAGGCGCGGCTGTTGCCGAGGTCAAGGACCAGGTGGGTGGGGATCTCCGTGCCTTCGGGGTTCAGGAAGGTGACCTCGGGCAGAAGCTCCGCCTGCCGCAGGCCGTCGATCAGGGTCATGAAGGCGGCCAGGGGCGGGGCGCCGGCCGGCACCTTCTCACTGCCGGTGGCCAGGGGGTCGCGGAAGACCGACTGCAGCCAGGTCAGCAGGGTCGGCGACTGCCAGAACCCCAGCGCCGCCACGTCGGGCACGAACGGCAGGCCGACGTCGTCGGCGAAGAAGCCGAAGCAGTCCTGGCTCGGCGCGTCGGCCGGCAGGGGCGGCTGGATGGTGGTATCGACCACGAAGGTGAACCGGTGGAGCTGGTCGTCGGTGGCCAGGGCAGGCCGGCTGATGAACAGCCGGATCCAGTCCTTGCTCCGCGAGGGGGCGGCGGCCTGGCCGGCCTTGCGGGTGTAGGGCAGGGGGATCCAGCGCCGCAGGGCCGCCCGCAGGGCGTCCTGGAACCGGATGGCGAGGGCGCCGGTGTCGGTCAGGGGCTGGCCGGCGGCGCTCAGCGCGTTCTGGATCGGCGCCTCGCCCAACTGCAGGCTGATGTGGCCGGCCGGCGAGGTGAGAACGCGGTAGGTCCAGGTGCGGGACAGCAGGGCATCGGTCAGCCGCGTGTCGTGCTCGGGCGAGTAGAACGAGACGCCGGTGCCGGCCAGGAATTCGATCTGTTCCATGTTTCAGGCTCCACGCAAGGGTTGGACATTGAGCAGGGACAGCGGACGGACGGAAAGGGCCGGAAGATCGCGGGTCAATGGACGGCGGGGTCTTGGGCGGCGGCGGGCTGGCCGGGGGACGGCGCCGCCGGTACCGGCCATTTCAGCGAGTCCTGCAGGGGCCAGTAGACGACCGGCACCACGGCCAGCGCCGCCAGGAAGCTCAGGAAGCCCGACGGCACCAGGACGGCGATGACGATCAGCTCGACGACCACGAGCACCGACCAGAACAGCAGTTCCTGGTTCACCATGGTGGGACGGGGATGGGTCATGACAGGTCCTTCCTTTCCTTCAGAGCGGCAGGGTCTTCAGCAGGGCGGCGGCCTCGGGGTGGCCCTTCTGCGCGGCGGCGACGAACCACCGCCGCGCCTCCAGCAGGTCGGCCGGGATGCCGTGCCCGCATTGATACAAAGTGCCAAGTTGTACCATGGCATCGGCGTTGCCCTTCTCCGCCGATTTGCGGAACCAGGTGGCCGCCTCCGCCGGGTTCTCGGGCATGCCGAAGCCGCGCAGGCAGACCATGCCGAGCGTGTAGAAGGCCGGCACGTGGTCATGCGCGGCCGCCAGGCGAAGGAGGCGGATGCCCTCGGGGAGGTTGGCCGGGCGCCCGCGCCCCTCGAGGAGGTCGCGGGCCAGCTGATACTGGTCTTCCGCCGAAGCGGGGGTCGGCACCGGCGGGGGGACGGGGGCCGGCCCGAGGTGCTTGTCGACGGGGGGACGGGCCGGCGGAGCCGGAGCGGGCCGCGGGCCGGAGCCGGGGACGGACCCCGGGGGTTTGCCGCCCGGGTCGAAATGGAAGAAGGGGGCGGACGGCGCAGACGGCCCTTTGATCACGCGGCCGGTGGGCCGTCCGGAATCGGCGGTGCGCACCGGCGGGGCGGGAGGGGCGGCCGCCGGAGCCCCGGCCGACCCCGCCGGGCCAGGGGGCAAAGGGGCGGCCTT
>CAZKPI010000526.1:0-4147 GCA_964554555.1 uncultured bacterium | reverse complement strand
CGCTCCGACGCCTATGAACAGCCGCCCATGCGGCGCGAGAGCCGCCAGGTCGGCCAGCCCTGCGCCCCCCTCGGCTCCAGCACCACGGCACGGAACGACCGCGGCCGTTCCGGCCAGCGCCCATCCCAGCCTGGACAGGACAACCGGCGCTCCGGCGGCCCAGGCCGCGGCAAATCGGTGCCGATGTTCGACTGACCGGCCGGGCAACTGACCTGCCCGTCCTGGTCTTCGGGCCCTGTTTCGGCAACCCACCGCCGCCGGCAAGGCCGGCGGTGGGTTGCGCTCGCAACACCGCGTGACGGCTTCCTCCGGACCGACCCGGCCGTTGAACAGGGCCATGACCTGCCCAAACCCAGGCATTCGGGAGGCATGAGAGGGGAAGGATCGGGCCAGCCGTCAGGTTTCGGGAAACGCCGGAATCTCCGACCCGTGGGTGACAGCCGCCAACAGCTGGCCTTGGCGCATGTCCCCATGGAAGGCCAGGGTGATTTCCCGCCCCCCCGTCCGTACCCGGAAGGGCCGGCCGGCGACCGGCGCGAGTTTCGGGCATGGACTGTCGGACATGAACCGGAGGCGGGCCACTACCGGGATGAATGAGGCCATGGGCGGGGACATGAGGACCTTTGCCCCCTGCCGGGTCCAGAGGGTGACCTCAAACACCGTCTGACCGGGCGTCAACCGCATGGCGAACGGGTTGGTCAGGTCAGAAGACCGGAGCATGAGATTGACCAGATCGATGATGGGAAATCCCGGCCCGGAAGTTTCGTCGAGATCGAAGACCATCTGGGCCATGCCGGTCTGAAGCTCTCCAGGGCGGACGACCGCCGCGAAGACGGCTTCGTCGAGGTCCTGGCAAGCGGGGGGAGGCGTGGAGCGGGCCATGGCGAGGATCTCTTGGGCAGTCGCGGCCACCGGCTGAAGGTCCATGCAGACCCGTTGGGCGATGTCGTCGATGGTGGAGACATCGAGCGGGTCGGCCATGGCCAAAAACAGGGTGTTTTCCTGTGTCTCGAGGGGAAACACCAGACGCTCCATGATCAGGGTCACGGGAAAGCCGCACAGGGCGGCCAACCCCGGTTGCGGCGGATGGTCCTGCAGGGATGGGATGCCCAGCGCTTCCCGCAGACAGTCCGCCTTTTGGGAAAGGGTGAGGCAGGCTTGCGCCACCAGCATGTCGAGAAGAGAACGCCCGGCCCGGGAGGCCTCCTGGCGGATTTTCCGGATCTCCTCCCGGCCGGCCACGCGGCGGTTCACCAGCCAGGCTTCGATACGTTCTTCGGCGTCAGCCGGTGACCATCGCCGGGTCATGGGTGGTTTTCTCTCGCCATCGATGGATTCCTGCCGCATCCAGATTTATCACAGGCGGCTCCTGTCCTCTCCGGGTCCTCTTTCCAGGTGCATCATCATGGCAACACCGATCGATACCTTCTCCCGCCTCAGAACGGGATCTCCGGCCACCGAGGCCCCCCCCTCGGGCAGAGAGACGCCTGGCCCGGGTCATACCTCATAGAAAGGTAATGAAAAGAGCATGGTGACGCCACATTCTTTCACCAAGGTTCGCCTTCGCGCTTCATGAGGTCGGGGGAGTAGTTCGCCAGGTGGGCGGCGTAGGTGTGATAGCCGAGGTTGGCGGGGATCGAGATGGGCAGAAGACAGCGGGAGCCGGCCAGCCGTTTGAAGATCGAGCGCAGGCTGTAGCTCTTGCGCCAGGCGTAGATCAGGCCCTCCTGCAGTTCGTCGGGGGTCATGTGCCGGGGCCGGAAAACCACGTGCTCGGCGTCGTAGAGCGACCAGTCGCGTTCGATGATCCGCCCCTCGCTTTCCAGCTGGCGCCAGGTTTCGGTGCCGGGGAAGGGGGTCAGCACCGAGAACTGGGGAATGTCGATCTCGGCCTCGTAGGCGAACTCGGCGGTGCGGCGGAAGACGTCTCGGCGGTCGGTATCGAGGCCGAAGACGAAGCAGGCCTGGATGCCGATGCCGTAGCCGTGGAACCGGCGCACCGCCTCGCGATAGTCGGCAACCTTGTTGAAGGGCTTGGCCACCTGCTGGATGCCCTCCTGGCGCACCGACTCGAAGCCGACCAGCAGGCCGCGACAGCCCGACTCGGCCATGGCCCGCAGGAGTTCGGCATCGAGGGCGGTGTCGATGGTGGCACAGCCGACCCACCATTTCCCCAGGGGCTTCAGCGCCCGGAACAACTGCAGGGCGAACTCGCGGTCGCAGGTGAGGCTGGGGTCGAGGAAGCACAGTTCCGGGCCCTCGAGCCGCCGCGCCTCCTCGACGATGTCGGCGACCGGTTTGGTGAAGTAGCGGTTGTCCCAGGCGCGGGCGATGGCGCAGAAGGCGCATTTGTGGAAACAGCCGCGCGTCGCCTCGATCGAGTTGACGGTGATGTACTTGCGGCGGTCGAAGATCGAGCGGTCGGGGGCGGGCACCCTGACCGACCGCAGATCGAAGTCGGGCCGCATGCGGTAGAAGGTCTGCAGTCTTCCCTGCACGAAATCGCGCAGGGCCTGCGGCCAGCTCTCTTCGGCCAGGCCGGTCACCACAGCGTCGGCGTGTTCCTTCGCCTCGGCCGGCCGCAGGGTGGGATGGACCCCGCCCATGATGACCGGCTTGCCGTGGCGCCGGAAGAAGTCGGCCATGGCGTAGGCGCGGCCGGCCGTGCCGGTCATACAGCTGATGGCCACCAGGCCGGCGTCGAGGTGGTCGGCCGGGTTCCAGACATCGACCCCCTCGTCGATGACCTGCACCCGGAATCCGAGCTCGCGCGGAATCAGGGCCACCAGCGCGGCCAGGGTCAGCGGAGCGTAGCGCAGGGCCCGGGAGTACGATCCGGCCCGGGCCCGATGGATCGGGCCGTGAGGCAGAACCAGCAGGAGCTTCATGTCTGGCACTCGGGCTCGGGTTGTGTTTTCACTCAGGCACAGGGTAGAATTTTTCCCGACCGGTTTCAAGAACGCTTGTTGGAGGAAACCATGAAGAGAGTGCTCCTGCCCCTGGTCCTCTCCTGTTTCGTCGTGTGCGGGCTGGCCGCCGCCTGGGCTGACCCCTGCGCCATCGTCAACGACCCGAAACACCTGCGCTTCGTCGAACTGGGCGACCTGTCGAAGTTCCTGGAAGAGGAACTCCACGACCAGAAGGGTCTGACCGAGATCATCGGCAAGGAGGTCATCGACCGCCGGTTCCGCCAGGCCGGCATTCCCGACCCCGCCAAGGAAGGCCTGTCCTACGCCATCGTGGCGCGCGAGATGCCCATCGACCAGTTGAACCTGTGCTTCATCCTGAAGGGCAACATCAACTTCCCCAACTTCGTCGAGTTCGCCGAGAAACGCTACCAGCGCTACTTCGACACGCTGAAGGCCCAGAAGATCGCCGAAGGGAAGAAGGCCCCGCGTGACGTCAAGATCGCCGGCCAGGCCGCCCGCGTCTTCCCCTACGCCTTCCGGCCCAGCGAGGCCGTCCTGGTCAATGCCGGCCAGCACACGATCATCGCCACCGTCCCCGCCGGCGATTACTCGCTGATCGAGCAAACCCTCGCCGTCCTGACCGGCAGTGCGCCGCTGTCCAAGGTCCAGCCCGACAAGATCACCTTCATGGCCTCGTTCGTTCCGCTGAAGGCCGAGCGCGAGGAGATCCGCACCTTCGAGAACAAGTACGAGGGGTTCGTGGGCAAAACCCGCAAGACCTTCAAGAAGGTGTTCCGCCCCGAGGCCTACCAGGACGAGGCCGCGGCCGCCAGGCTCGAGCAGAACCTGAAGAACGAACTGGCCAAGGTGCAGAAGTTTTCCTACGAGATCGGCGCCACCCGCGAGGGGGCTGACTACGGCTACGACATCAACCTGATCTTCCGCTGTCAGGATGCCGCCGCCGCCGCCCGCCTGAAGGAGATGCTGTTGTCCTGGCTGGCCGCCAACGCCGGCAAGAACCTCACCGAGCAGGACCTCGTCTCCCTGCAGGCCAACAAGGTCACCGCGCAGAACGAGACCTGCATGTACAACATCCGCCTGGGCGCCTCCCAGGAGGAGCAGTGGCAGTTCTCTTCGATGATCATGACCCTCATGCTGCAGGACCGCCGCTTCAACTCGATCTTCAAGAGCTGACCGACCGTCCCCAGGCCCTGGCTTTTCCCCGGAACCCCGCCTTT
>CAZKPI010000525.1:0-4153 GCA_964554555.1 uncultured bacterium | reverse complement strand
AGGAAGGCCGCCGTGGGCAGGCGCCGGGCGGCGTGGGGCAGGGAGCCCAGGCTGAGCACCGCGTCGGGCAGGGGCGTGGGCAGAGAGGCCCCCACCGGCTGGAAGGAGATCAGCGGCAGGGCCCGCGGCAGGCGGAACAGGGCGGACCCGGGCGGGGCCGCCAGGCCGACGGTCGGCTGGCGGCCGGGGTCGGCGAAGAACCACTGGTCGTCGGCGGGGTTGCGGTTCCGGTCGGGGGAGGCCTCCAGCCGGATGATGCCCTGCCGCGTCGGCAGAGGGGGCAGGTCGACGGTGTGCCGGCCGCGGAAGGGCAGGGTCACGGTGCGCAGGCGGGTCCGACGGCCGTCGGCCTGTTCGAGGACGAGACCGACGTCGATGGCCTCGGTCACTTCGGAGACCAGCAACAGGCTGGCCTCCAGCGTGCGGCCGGTCTCGTCGGGGGTGAGATCCGCCCCGACGATGGCGACATTGGCGTCGTCACTGCCGAAGGTTTCGACCCGGATGGCAGTCTGGGGCATGAACTCGCGGGGCATCTCCAGGTCGAGGGTGTCGGTGAGCAGAAAGATCTCGTCGGGGCTGAGTCCCTCGAGATCACGCAGGAGCCGCAGGAGCCGCTCGGGGTCGGGCGTGGCCTGGTGGCCGGGGGTCAGCTTCCCCGCCGCCTGGGCGGCCAGTTCCGGGGAGTCGTTCCCCCGCACCAGGGGGGTCAGGGTGCGGCCCAGCGTGTAGAGGGCGACCCGGCCGGGGGCTTCGCGGCAGAGGTTCACGGCGCGGGCGCGGGCCGCCTCGAACCGCGAGGGGGCCACGTCGCGGGCCTGCATCGAGGCCGACACGTCGAGGATGACGAGGCGGGTGGTGAGCGGCCCGGACAGCCACGAGGCCACCGGCCGGGCGGCGGCCAGCACGGCCAGGGCGATGGCCAGGATCTGCAGGAGCAAAAACAGCGACTGGTGGAACCTCTGCAAAAACGAGTTGGGGTTGACCCGGCTGAGGACGATCCGCCAGAGCTGGTTCGAGGGGACCGGCTGGACCCGCGGCCGCGTCTTGAGAAAGTAGAGGGCGATGACCGGCCCCAGCAGGAGCAGTCCGGCCAGGAAACCGGGGCTGAGGAACGTCATCGCGATTCCCCCCCCGCGCATTCGAACAGGGTCAGCAGGGTCGACTCGAAGGGGGTGGTGGTCAGACTGCGGTGGTAGCGCATGCCCTGCTGGTGCAGGAAGGTCTTCAGCTCGTCGATCGTCTCGCGCAGGACCTCCTCGTAGAGGGTGAGGACCTGATTGTTGACGGTCAGCGCGACGCGGGTCTGGTCCTCGGTGTCGACCAGTTCGAGCGGCCCGGCCAGGTCGGGGTTCATCTCCTCGGGGCAGAGCACCTGCACGAGGTTGGTCTCGAACCGGCGGTGGGCCAGCCGCTTCAGGCCCTGGAACAGGTCGGTCCCGAACAGGCCGTCGGTCAGCAGGAAGACGACGCCGGGCCGGCGGTTCTTCAGCAGGAACCGCGAAATCACCTCGTCGAAGGACGGGGTGCGGCCGGCGGGGGCCACCTTCTCCAGGTAGCCCATCAGCCGGTGGATGTGGCCGCGCCGGAACCCGCCCTCGGAAGCGGGGTCGAGCCCCTGGGCGAACGAGTAGATGCGGGCGTTGTCCTGGTGCTGGAGGGCGATGTAGGCGATGGCGGCGGCGATCTTGCGCGCGTGGTCGAACTTGGAGGGTGTGCCGAAGCCCATCGACTGGCTGGCGTCGAGCAGGATCGAGACGTTCAGATCCTCCTCGTTGTGGAATTTCTTGATGTAGAGCTTCTCGAGGCGGGCGTAGAGGTTCCAGTCGATGAACCGCAGGTCGTCCCCGGGCAGGTATTCCTTGTACTCGGCGAACTCGGCCGAGGACCCGCGGTTGGGACTGCGCCGGTGGCCGATCTTCTCGCCGCGGAAATGGCGCTTGGTGATGATCGACAGCAGTTTCAGCGACTTGAAGAACTTCAGATCGAACAGCATGCGGCGCGGCTCCCGGTCAGGGTTTCCGGGGGCCAGGCCCCGGCGGGCGCGGGGAAGGGGCCGCCGGCAGGGCGAAGAAGTCGCGCAGGTAGGTGCGCAGGCGCGGGGTTGCCCGGTGCTGTTGGCAGAACTCATCGATCTCCCGACTGCGGGCGGCCGTCTCCTGGCCGGCCTGGAGGCGCTGGCGCTCCTGGTCGGTCAGCAGGGCGCCCTTTTCGTAGTCCGGCATCAATTGCGGGGAAGAGGAAACCTCGGCGGGGTCGGTGTAGTCGGGAAGGGACTTCCCGGGGGGGGGGCGTTTCCCCTTCCCCTCCTTGACGATCTTCTGCGGGTCCTGGGTCACCTGCCCGCCCGCCTGCTTGCCGCCGGCCCCCAGGCCCGTCGTGGTGCCGCCCGTCTTCTGCAGGCCGGGCGGCGCCTGCCAGGGCGCGGCCCCGCCGCTGGTGCTCCCCGAACCGGTGCCGGACCCCGCCCCGGTCTGGCCGCTCTGCCCGGACTGGCCCGGCTGGCCTCCGGTGCCGGATTGTCTGCCCTGGCCCGTTCCCTGGCCGCTGGTGCCCGACTGCCCGCCCCGGCCGGCCCCGGTCGAGGAGCCCTGGCCGGACCCGGACCCCGTGCCCCGGCCGCTTCCCTGGTCAGGATTGGGCATCAGTCGGGCGAGCTGGTGGCTGATCCGGCCGAGGCTTTCCTGGCGCTGGCCCAGTTTCTCCAGCTCGCGGGCCAGCTGGCTGGCGGCCTGCTGCAGCCGCTCGGGGTTGTCGATGTTGTTCTGCATCTCCTGCATCGCCGAGCGCAGGTCGCGGGTGGAGCCGTGGTGCAGTTGGGACTGCGCCTCGCCGAGGGCCTGCCGCAGGCTCTCGGCCTGCTCGGGCGACAACCCGGCGCCCGCCTGGCGGGCCATCGCCTGGGCGGCCTGGGCCGCCTGCGACAGATTGCCGGAGGCCATCGCCTGTCCCACCCCCCGGCTGATGTCGGACTGGGCCAGCGCCTGGCCCGCCTTCTGCAGGTCCTGGGCGGCCTGGGCCGCCGCCACCGCCTTCTGCATGCCGGCCGCGGCCTGGCGGCGCTGTTCGTCGGAACCGGCTTGCTGTACCTCCTGCAGGGCCTTCTCCAGGTCGCGGCGCTCGCGGGAATCCCCCTTGAAGCCTTTCACCGCATCCTGCAGGGCCCCCAGGGCGGCGGCCGTGCTGTCCCCCGGCCGCAGAAGGTTCAGCAGGAGGAGGATCAGGAACAGGGCGATCAGGATGACCGGTTCCAGCCGCTCGCGCCGTCCCACCGGCGGCAGGGCGAGACCCTGGACCCGGCGGTCGGCGTCCTCCATGAGGGCCGCCAGGACAGGGCTCTCGCCTTCGCGGGGCTGGAACTCGTGGGCGGTGGTCAGCACGTCGTTCAGACTCTGCTCGGCATCCACGGTCCGGGCTGTCTCGGCAAGCGACAGCCGGGGCAAACCCCGCCGGAACCACGCCAGCGCGGCCGCCGGCAGGAGGAGGCCGCCGGCCAGGGGCATCCACCACGCGGTCACATAGGCGGCGCCGAGGAGGAGACAGGCGGGGAGAAGGACCCAGCGGCCGACTTGCGACAGGCGGAAGGCCAGGAGCCGGTCCTCCAGGACCCGCTTCCCCTCGGCGAGGACGGCATTGAAGGCATGCATCGATCCATTCTATGGATGGGGCGGGCCCCTGTCAACGACAGGCCCGTTGCGGTTCGGGGAGCGGGCCTGTCGTGTCCCCGGCGGGTGCGGCATCCGCCAGGCCCTGTCGGCTTCGTGCCGGTCGGCCGGCGCCGATGCCTGCCCGGTCGTCTTGCGCCGCCGCCCTTCATCGCAGGATACGGGACAGCCGCCCGCGTGCCGGTCGAACCATCCGTCCGGATGCCTCTCCAGAGCCCGGGGCACCGGCCTCCCAACGGCTTTCAATCCACCCCCTTGCAAAAGTCGGATGATCGGTATACATTCCCTTCCGCGGACAGCGTCCGTCAATTTACCGAAAACACAAAAGGGGGTTTTCTTCGATGCGAGTCAGGCAATTTGCCGTTGTGGCGCTGGCGGTGTTCATGTGCTTGGCGGCCACCACCGTGAACGCGGGCTACCTGTCCAAGATGACGGAGTGGTTCAAGTCCAAGAAGGTGTCCACCACCGTGACCGGAAAGGTCGAGTCCGTC
>CAZKPI010000524.1:762-4167 GCA_964554555.1 uncultured bacterium | reverse complement strand
TATACTCTTTCCCTACACGACG
The DNA here is from genome assembly GCA_964554555.1 of uncultured bacterium. Lineage (GTDB taxonomy): Bacteria > Muiribacteriota > Ozemobacteria > Ozemobacterales > Ozemobacteraceae > Ozemobacter. The sequence goes on along the minus strand of CAZKPI010000524.1, from coordinate 4,145 downwards.
CTTTTCCGATTTGAGAGGACCCACCCATGCACCACGCCCTGCCCCCAGCCACCGGGCTGATCCCCGTTCTGCTCGCCCTCGCCCTCATCCTGGGCGCCGTGGCCCCCGCCGCGGCCGCCGGGCGCTCCGCCATCCGCCAGGCCGTGGCCACCGCGACCTCCCGGTTCATCCAGTTCGACCCGCAGATCCCCGGCGTGTCGGATGCCATGCTCGATCCCGAGTTCTGGGCCAGCCGTCTGCCCGACCCCGACCGGGTGATCATGACCCCCGCCGAGATCAGCCGCTACAACCGCCGCAACCTGCGCGAATGCGAGGTGCTGAAAGACCTCCGCATCTACCCGAGGGTGATGCCGGGGGATGAGGTGCGGAAGCTGATCGCGAAACTGAGCAGTCGCCCGTCGAAAACCGTGTATCTGGCCGGCCAGAAGGTCGATGACGGGTATTTCGACCGGCTCGAGGAGACCCTGAACGTCGCGGCCGTCCCCGACCTGGTGCGGGTGCGGTTCGGGGTGACCGTCAAGCGCACCGAGATGCGCACCTTCCCCACCACCGACCAGGTCTTCGGGGAACCCGACGATTACGAGTTCGACAAGTTCATGGAGACAGCCCTCTACCCGCTCGAACCGCTGGCGGTTCTGCACGAGAGCGCCGACGGGCAGTGGTTCCTGGCCCAGACCTACCACTATCTGGCCTGGGTGCCCAAAGCCGCCGTCGCCCTCGGGGAGCGGCGGGCCCTGTTCCGGGAACTCGATGCCGAGCCCTTCCTGGTGGTGACCGGCAAACAGGTGTTCACCACCTACAACCCCAAGCACCCCGAGATCTCGGAACTTCAGCTCGACATGGGCGTGCGGGCCCCGCTGGCCAGGCGCGAGGAGATCCCGATGGAGATCGACGGCCAGCACCCGGCCGGCAGTTGGGTGCTGAAGCTTCCCGTGCGCGGCGCCGACGGCAGCCTCGCATGGCGGCTCGCCCTGGTCGCCCGGGCCGACGACGTGCGCATCGGCTACCTGCCGCTGACCCCGCGCCACATCCTGACCCAGGCGTTCAAGTTCCTGGGCCAGCGGTACGGCTGGGGCGGCATGTTCAACACCCGCGACTGCAGTGCCTTCATCATGGACACGTTCCGCAGTATGGGGGTCTGCCTGCCCCGCAACGCCGGGGAACAGGGGAAGAAGGCGGTCGGGATCACCCACGCCATGCCCAGGGACATGCCCCTGGCCGAACGGCGGGCCCTGTTCGACCGTCTGCCCGCCCCCACCCCGGTCTACATGGACGGCCACGCCATGCTCTACGTCGGCCGCGAGGGCGACGATTACTACATCATCCACGATTTTGCCGGCTTCAGCGTGCCCGACGCCGACGGGAAGATGAAGCGCTCGACAGCCCGGCTGGTGTTCGTCACGCCCCTGCTGGCCACCTTCCTGTCGAGCGGGAAACCCTGGATGGAAGGCCTCTACGCCGCGCGCGAGTTCCGGCTGGAGGCCCCCGCCCGGTAAGCCCGTCACCCCGCCGGTCCGGGGCCCCGCCCCGGCGCCGGATGTCACCCTGGCCCGCCCAGGGACCACGCCCGGAGGAACCCATGATCATCAAAGCCATCCGCACCGGCATCGTGTCCATTCCCCTGCGCAAGCCCTTCAAAACCGCCCTGCGCACCCTCGAGCACCTGCGCTCGGTCGTGGTGGCCGTCGAGACCGACGCCGGAACGACCGGGCTGGGCGAGGCCCCCCCGACCGGCGCCGTCACCGGGGACTCGCTGGGCGGCATCCGCGGCGCCATCCACGAGTTCATCGCCCCGCGCCTCGTGGGGAAGGACATCGCCAGCCTCGACGACACCCTCAACACGCTCGACGCCGCCTGCCTGAAGAACACCAGCGCCAAGGCCGCCGTCGACATCGCCGTGCACGACCTGTTCGGGAAGCTCTACGGCATCCCCCTGTTCCGGTTGTTCGGCGGGTTCCGGAACCGGATCGAGACCGACCTGACCATCAGCGTCAACAGCCCCGAGGAGATGGCGCGCGACGCCCGCGAGGCGGTCGGGCGCGGGTTCCGCATCCTGAAGACGAAGGTGGGCAAGGAACCGGCCCTCGACCTGGCCCGCATCCGCGCCGTGCGCGAGGCGGTCGGCCCCGACGTGGTGATCCGTCTCGACGCCAACCAGGGCTGGACCCCGCGCGAGGCCGTCCGCATCATGCGCACGCTCGAGGCGGCCAACCTGGGCATCGAGCTGGTCGAACAGCCGGTGCCGGCCCACGATTTCGAAGGGCTCAAGGAGGTGCGCGACAGCATCGACACCCCCGTGCTGGCCGACGAGAGCGTGTTCTCCGGTCTCGACGCGGAACGGCTGATCGCCATGCGCGCCGCCGACTGCCTGAACATCAAACTGATGAAGACCGGAGGCCTGCGCGGGGCCGGGCGGCTGGCCGCCCTCGCTGAACTGCATGGCATGCCCTGCTTCATGGGCTGTATGATGGAGAGCAAGCTGAGCGTCACGGCCGCCGCCCATCTGGCCTGCGGCCGCGCCATCATCACCCGCTGTGACCTGGACAGCCCTTCCCTGTGCGCCGCCGACCCGGTGCGGGGCGGGGCCGTCCTTGACGGCCCCTGGCTTTCCCTTTCCGAAGCGCCAGGCCTCGGCGTCGAAGGCATCGACGGCGTCGAGTGGGACTGACCGCGGTCCCAAGGGCGGCCAGGCCCCCTCTCCGTCCGGCCCCGAACGGTGGGCCCCGGCGGTTCCCTGCCAGACCGCCAGCCGGTCCCTGCGGGAACCGATCGAGGGAATGTGGACATCGGAACTCGGCAGGGGCCTACGCCTCCTGGCCGGTGATCGAGGGCCCGCACTGCGGGTTCGACCATCTGCCCCGGTAGCGGAACCTGTGGTAGGATGAAGGTACCACCATTCCTCGAAACACAGTACAGGGAGAAAGGCATGCGTCGAAACCAGGGGCATCGGACCGTTTACCCGCTGATGGCAGGGATTTCCTTGCTCGCGATCGTCTTTCTCGGCGGGGGAATGTCTCCGGCCTGGGCGGCCACCCAGGTGGTCGGGCCCTTCGCGGTCGATGTCGAGGTGCGCACCAGCCTCTACGTGCTCATCCCCCACGCCGCCATCGAGGCGAAGCTGGCGGGCACCCGCATCAAGGTCACCGCCTGGGCCCCCGGCTACCAGCGGGCCCAGAAGGAGATCCTGGTCCGGCCGGGGGTCCTGACCTACGCGGCGGTGCTCCAGCTCGAGGACGTGCCGAAACGGTTCGACGTCTTCACCTTCGAGCACAAGCCGATCGCCTCCTGCTTCTTCGACCGCCACCAGGGGGGCACCCCGCCCGACCAGTATGCCATCACCATGTTCATCCCGAAGAACACCTGGCCGCATCCCAACCCGGCGG
>CAZKPI010000524.1:0-752 GCA_964554555.1 uncultured bacterium | reverse complement strand
CTGGTCAATCAGCCCGGCTACGGGTGGCCGGTGCAGAACTCGACCGAAATCAGCAGTTTCCACGAGTTCTTCAAGGTCCGCATGCTGATCGACCGGGCCGTGCTCGACGACCCGCACGACGAACTGATCATCATGGTCAACACCGGCGAGACCCTCGACTCCGCGACCGCCCGCCGGTGGCTCGAGCTGGTGCGCCGCCTCGAAACGGCCTCACCCGCCCGCGCCATGGCCGTGGCCATCGCCTTCGCGGGGTCGCTCCCCCCCGGTCTCGACGCCGCCGAACGGCCGGACGTCGTCCGCCGCCTGCTGGACCGGCAGAGCCGTTTCGACGCCCTGCACCAAACCGAAGCCGGCTTCATCCGGGAGAGGTAGACAGCCCTCCGATCTCGCTTCCGCCCGAACGGCCCGCACGGCCAGGACGACGGGGCGGTCGCCCCTCCCGGCAAAGAGAGGAGGGACGGCATCCTCGTTCCGCACCCCGCCGGAAAGCGGCGGGGCGCCGGCGGCCGCCGGGTCTCCCCGACAAGGCGGCAGAAATGGCCGCCAGCCGGACGCGGGAGCCGGGGCGGCGGGGAAGGCGGGCGACCGGCGCCGGACCGGCCTCAGAGCATCTTGTACAAACAGACGGAAATGGTCATCCGCAGGCCGAGGGCGGCACCGAGGTGGCGGGGCAGGCAGGCGGCGGCCGCGGCCAGGGGTTCGATGACCAGGCCGGTGCGGGCGGTCTTCTCGACGTGGGCCGAGAACCCGCG
>CAZKPI010000523.1:0-4168 GCA_964554555.1 uncultured bacterium | reverse complement strand
ATCTGGGCGACCATGGTGAGGATGAGGATCCAGGTGGAGACCCGGAACGTGCGGTTGGTGCGGCGCATGAAAAAAACCTCCCCGGAGGGTTTCGGCCCGTAGGACGAGCTTCCGTGCTTTCCATTATACGGACCGGATCCGGGGAGGGTCAAGGTGGACCGGCATCCTGGCGGACCACACCAAAGGGGGCGGGTCAGGTCATGTGGTCACTGGGAATCGGCGGCACGCCCGGGGAAGAGGGGGCGGGAACCGACACTGCGCAGGGCGGGGAAGGCGACCTTGCCGGCGGCCTGGGTGCCGCTCATGTTCCCGTACCAGGTGTAGGTCTTGTTGATGGGGTTGAGGTCGGCGTACATCTCCGGCTTGCCGTTGCCGTCAGCATCGACGTAGATCTTGTCGGAGACGCCGTCGTAGTCCTGGTCATACTCCCACTGGTCGATCCGGCCGTCGAAGTTGCGGTCGTACTGGTAGTCGTCGAAGAATCCGTCGAAGTTGCGGTCGGTGGCCCAGTAGTCGCCGCGGCCGTCGTTACTGCGGTCGGCGATCACGAGGTCGACCCGGCCGTCGGCGTTGCGGTCGAACCGCCCCGGGGCCTCGTTGTACGTGCCGAACGCGTAGGCGGCATCGGGGCTGGAGGAGGTCGTGGGATACGAATTCCAGGGGGCGTTCCGGGCCAGGAACGCAGAGTTCTGGGCGGCGAGGGCCGCACTGCAGAGGACGACGAAGACCATGAGCAGAGCCCTGATGAAGTGCATGGTACAACCTCCCTTGGATAGCTAAAGCAAAAAAAGTATGCAGAAACCCCGCTTTGGCAAGGAGAATTTTCGCTTCAGAAATGCGAGGCGTGGATGACGAGGATGCCGGCGTTGTAGGCGGCATGCAGAAGGATGCCGGGCCACAGGCTGTCATAACGCCGGAACAGGGCGGCGGTGGCGGCTCCCAGCAGGAAGGTCATCGGCATCGAGAGAGGCGGGTGCTGGGCGGCGAAGAACCAGGCGCCGGCGAGCACCCCGCCCAGGCCCGTCCAGCCCAGGTCGCGCAGGGCCTGGTCGACGAAGCCGCGGAAGAACAGTTCCTCGACCAGCGGGGCCACCAGGCAGAGGGCGATCCCGGCGACGGCCAGGGACCACTCCGGCCCCGCGACCGCCACCGAAACCTGCCAGGCGTCGGCGGTCTGGGCGAACACCCCGAAGCCGGAGGCCTCGAGGTAATCCAGGTAGGATCGGGCGAGCAGGAGCAGTCCCCCGGCCCCGCCCAGACCGGCCAGCAGGCCGGAAATCCTGCAGGGCCGGAACCCGAGCGCCGCCGCGGGGGCGGGGAAGCGGTCGCGGGCGTAGGTCCAGGTCGTGCGGGCGAGGACCAGCATCGATACCACGTAGGCGAAGAACCACGGCCAGAGCGACAAGGCCGCCTCGGGCGACACGGCCTGGGCGACGTTGGCCGCGAACCCCTGCAGACCGAGCACGACCAGGATGGCCAGGAAGGCGTCGGGGGCCCGGAACCGCGGCGCCAGCATCCGGTCGGGGTCGAGCCGGCCGGCCAGGCATTCCACCGCCTTGTGATGCAGGGACAGGGCGAGCAGGAGGAAGGTCAGGGCGCCCATGGCAGAGGCGGCCGACAGGTCTTTGAGGGGAAGGGCCAGGCCGAGCGCGAACGGGGCGAGGGCCTTGGCCTCGATGGATGACCTCTGCTGGAGAACCTTCCCCTCGAACCGGGGGAAGATGGCCGACAGGCTGACGGCCACCCAGACCATTCCCGGGATGAGGGCGGCCAGCCAGAGCATCAGCACCGCCTGGTCGGCGGGGCCGAGGCCGAGATACCGCCCGGTTGCCAGCGCGGCCGGCAGGAAGAACAGTTCCGCCAGCACGCTCCAGAACAGGGTCTTGTGCCTGATGAGCCGGGAGGGCGACAGGGGAAGGGTCTCGAGGAGGGAGATGGCCTGCCCTTCACTGCCCACCGCGTTGAGGGGGCCGAACAGGCAGAAATAGAGGGCGGCCGCCGCCAGCATGTTCATGGCGTGGTTCAGGCCGAAGGACTGGAACTGTCCGCGGAAGACCGCCACCTGGACCGCGATGATGGTGATCGGCATGAACAGCGAGTTGGACAGCAGGTTGAAATCACTGCGGAGGAGCTGGAAATCCTTCCGCCACAGTCCGCCCGGCCAGGCCCGCGCCGGCCCCGCCGCGCGCCGGGCGAGACCCGGATGGACCCAGGTCAGCCAGTGGGCGCGTTCCATGGCCAGGAACAGCCCTGCCCCGACCGCGACCCCGGCCAGCCAGAATCCCTGCCAGGCGAGGAACTCCCCGGCCGCGCCGCCGGCCGCCGCGTCCAGCAGGCAGTCGGTCAGCCAGCGGGCCGGCCGCAGGAGGAGGCCGACCGACTCCATCCGCTCGCTGACGTGGAAGAACAGCCAGGTCAGGGCCTCGCGCGGCTGACGGCTGATGGCCACGTGGGGGAGGAGGACGGCGAAGGCGCTGAGGTAGCCGAGGAGGGAGAAGGCATTGTTGACGGTGGCGGGCCGGGCCAGGCGGTGCAGGAGGGCCGACAGCAGGATCACGCCCAGCACGATCAGGACCTGCACCTGGACGAACAGCAGGCCGCCCGCCAGGAAGGGGAACCAGGCGAACCCGCCGCGGCAGGCGATGCCGACGAACCCGCTCCAGAGGAAGAGGAAGCCCGGCCAGTCGGTGACCACCCGCTCGAACACCCGCGTTCCCAGCAGGGCCAGCGGCGGCACCGGCAGGGAGGCCAGGAAGGCATGGTCGGTGCTGAGCTGGCCGGCATTGAGGGTGTGCCCCATGATCAGATCGCTGGTGAAGACCAGCACCACCAGGTAGACCAGTCCCATGGCCAACAGCCAGCGGACCGCCTCCCGCAGGAAGAATACCCGTTCCAGCAGGTCCAGAAAGTCGACCGAGCCGGCGCCGATCGACAGGGCCAGCCCGCCGGCCGCCGCGGCGAAGACCAGCAGGCTCCAGCGGGAGCGCTTGGCCAGCAGGTTCTGCCACATCAGGCGCGCCTTCATCCGGCAAAGGGAAAAGAGGATGCGCAGGGTGGCGGCTCCGGTGGTCATGGAGCCATTATACCTTCCCTCAGAACTCGATGTGGTCGGCCAGGTAGTAGGCTTCCTTCTCCAGGGGGATCTCGAAATCCCGGTCGTGCCCGGTGAGCCGGGCCCAGGTGCACTGGGCCGCCCAGTTGACGCCCCAGCCGGTGTCGTCCAGCCACCGGCGGCCGACCCGGTCGTCGAGGTGCCCGGCGAGGGCCGGCCACAGACGGGTCAGGCGGGGGCTGAGAAAGGCGTCGCGCCGGTACTGGAAGGTGTGGATCAGCTCGTGACCGGCGTGGGAGCCGTCGTTGTTGGTGATGAAGTTGTTGGCGTTGCTGTAGGCCAGGGCGCCGCGGGTGCCGATGGTGCCGTCGGTGTTGCGGCCGCGCTTGAAGGCCAGGGTGCCGTATTTGAGTGTCTGGTCCCAGCTGATCCGCGCCCCGTCGGTCATATTCAGGAGCGGCGCGACGGTGCCGTGCAGGCCGATCCGCCAGTCGGGGCGGCCGTCGCGGGTGATCAGCCACAGCGGGCCCAGGTCCATCCGGAATTCGAGATCGCCCCCCGCCGACTCGGCCAGCGAGGCGCCGACGTTCATCATCAGCTTGGCCTGCCAGGCCTTGAAGGCCGTCTTGTTCTCGGCCCGCTCGGCCCGCTCCATGGCTTCGCGCATCATCAGCCCCCCCAGGGCGGCCTGCAGGACGGCGGGAGCCACCTTCCGGTGCTGCCGCCGGGCCCGGATCCCGGCCCGGATCATGGGCAGGACGACGTTGATCAGGGTGATGTCGCGGTCGTCGAACGCCGCGGTGGAGGTCAGGTGCCACCCGCCGGTCCCGGCCAGGGTCACCACCAGCAGGAAGGTCAGCGGGGCCCGGGGGGCCGGGCTCCAGCCGCCCGGGCCTCGGCTGGCGGAGCGCCCGCCGGCCGGCGGCGAGACGGAGGTCATGGTGTGATTCCCCAGTGGATCGAAGAATGATGACCGGTGTCCGGGCGGTCCCGGCCGGTCGGGGGAGTTATCGGTGCAAGGGGGGATTTTGTGAAGGGGTGACCGGTGGGGACCGGGGCAAACGCCAACCTGAAGCCTGCATGGGCAGAAGAGACGCACGGTCGGGAGGGTTCGCG
>CAZKPI010000522.1:0-4172 GCA_964554555.1 uncultured bacterium | reverse complement strand
GCGGGCTTCGCCCAGCGCTCCGGCCTTGATCCGTTCGCTGGCGGTGACCATCATCTGGTTGTTCAGCAGGACCGGGTCGACCGGGCGGGCGGGAACCTGGGGTTCGCCGGCGGCGGGGGGGGCGGCCTTGGCCGGGGCGGCGGCGGGCGCGGGGCCCTTGGCCGGAACGGGAACGGGGGCGGTGGTCTGGGCCATGGCGGCGGCGGTGACCAGAAGGAACAGAAGGCTGAGCAGATGGGAGCGGTGCATACGGACCCCTTTCGTGGGACGTGAGGACGTGGGGGCCATGATACCGTGGGGGTTCGGGAAAGGCAATGGTTCCCCTCCGGCTGTCAGTTCCCCGGCACGCGGCGCCCGAAATCCGGCAGGCGCCCGTTGAAATATTGGCAACCCCCCCCCTGTCTCTTCCCAGGGGGCTACCCCTCATCCGAAGATGGTACGTCATTTGCTTCCATTGGCTCATTCCACCAAATTCGAGGGGGGAAGCATGAACAAGCGGATGTGCGTCCTGATCTTGGGAATCATGATCTGTGGCCTGCCGGCCATGGCTTTGGATGGGGCGGCCTGGCAGGGCTGTCTCGATGACCTGGCCGATGCGATCTCCCAGACGGCTTATACCCTGAGCGAGAAGGCCGGCACCGCCGAGCGCGCCGCCTACGACACCGCGGCCGACCGCACCGACAAGAACCAGCGCCGCCTGGCCGAGCTGATTGGCGCGCTGGAAACCCCGGAAGACCTGCGGGCCGCCCTCGAGGAGATCCGCGGGTTCGGGGCCAAGGGGCCCCTGCAGTCCCACACCAGCGGCGTCGCCCTCCGGATGCTGAAGGACCGCGCGAACTTCCTCCAGCATGGCGACCTGATCTCCGAAGATCTGGAGACCCTGGCGCAGGAACTCACCAACACCGAAGTGAACCGGGCTTCCCGCCCCGAACAGCTCCTCGACCGCCGCCAGCGGGCCCTGGTGCTGGTTCAGGTTCCCGTCGCCGAAGCGGTGATCTCGATCACCGACAACGGTGAACAGCGCCGCATCGAGGCCTTCAAGGCCATGTTGAGGCGCCACGAATGCCGCCTCCTCTCCGAGCGGACGATCGACAAGCGCACCAACTTCTATGTGTCCGGCAAGAAGTTCGTGCTGGAAGCCATGATCCGGCACTACCAGGGCAGTGAGGTGACCAGCAACCTGAAGGCGATCATGACCCTGACCACCGGCGGGTTCTGGGGCAAGACCAGTATCGACGTCACCGTCACTCCCAAGCCGAACGCCACCGAAACGGGCAGTCTCGACTGGTACCGGGCGATTCTCGAGAAGGATCCCTGGAAGTGGATGGCCGAGAACGACTACGGCAACCTGTCGACCCTGGGCAAGATCGAGACCATCGCCGGCGAGAGCAAACTGCGGCTGAAGAATGCCAAGCTCCAGATCTGGGTGGTTCCCGCCAACGGCACGGTGGCCGATGCCATCTACTACAACGAGGCCGATTTCGGCGACGTCTACGTCGCGCCCCGCTGAGGACGAGGAAAGGAACAGGAACGATGATCACCATGAATCTCAAGCGCGTGTTCCTCGGAGTGTTGACCGCCGCCGTCCTGCTGGTGCCTGCCACGGGTTGGGCCGCTGACGAAAACGATGTGGTCAACCTGGAAAAGCAGTTGATTCAGAAGGAGACCGCCCTGCTCGAGCCCGAGATGAAGCTCGACACCCTGATCATCGAGCGCGCCAAGCTCGACGGCGTGGGCGGCTGGTTCCAGGGCAGTAAGAAGAAGGAGATCGAGCGGCAGATGGCCGAACAGCAGGCCCTGATCGACCAGATCAGCCGCGAGATGGCCTCCCTGCAGAAGCAGGTCCAGGAGAAGGTCTACGAGGTTGCCCAGACCTACGAGGGGAAGGGCGAGTTCAAGAAGGCGATCGAGTATTACCTGAAGATCGAGCGCCAGGACGACCGCATCCGCTACCGCATCGCGTTCTGCTTCAAGTCGCTGAAAGACTACGAGTCGGCCATCCAGTGGATCCTCAAGATGGCCCGCACCGACGCCAACTCCCTCGAGATCGTTGATTGCTACAAGCTCGACGGCCGCATGAAGGAAGCCATCTACTGGCTGTTCCAGATCCTCGAGCCGATCGACGGCAACCCGGCCGAGTTGACCGCCCTCGACCTGATCGAGAAATACACCTACCCCGGCCTGCCCAACGACTACCCGGATTTCGCCCGGCGGCTGTCTGACGTCTACATCGCCAAAGCTGTCTACAACTACAAGAGCGATTTCGGCCAGGCCCGGGCCGACTACCAGAAGGCGATCTCCCTGATCGCCGGCAGTGAGGACCCGAAGGCCGTCTCGATGAAGGTCCTCGACCGCTACCACAATGCCTACATGGGTGCCGTCGACATCCTCGATCAGCAGAAGGAAGCCGCCGAGCGCTACTACGAGAACATGCTGCGCGAGGCCAAGCAGAACTACGATGACGCCGAGTACCGCTTCCGCCGCGCCCAGCGCGAGGCCGAGGACGAATACCGCCGCGCTGTCGACTTTGCCCGGCAAGAAGTCATGCGGGCGGAACGGGAGCTGAAGCAGGCGGAAAGCGCCGCCTCCCCCTCGGCCCAGCTGATCGAGCAGGCCCGCCGCCGCGTGAAGGAAGCCCGCGATCGCGAGATGTACCTGATGCACAACCACCAGCGGTTCATCGACGACTATGTCCGGCCGGCCCGCCGCGAGATGGACCAGGCGATGGATCACTACAACGACGTGGTGGCCAGCCGCACCCGGATCATCGAGGACTACATCGCCCCCTACAAGGCCAAGGTCGAAGCGGCCAGGCGGGCCTACGAGATGATGCGGTCCCTGCACGAGGCGGTCTTCAACTGACCTCCGTTCTGTCCTGAACGCCCCGAACGACCGGGAAGCCCAGAGGCGGCTTCCCGGTTTTTCGTGGTCGGCCTTCCTCCTGAGGGGCGCAATCCGTGCCGGGAGGAAAAGGGGAACGCGGCAGGGGAACGGCCCCGGGGTCGCTCAGGAAGAAGGGATCGCGCTCAACGCCCGTTGGAGAAGATCGGCCACGCCGAGCCGTTCCGCCCACCCATGCAGGTACTCCATGTCCAAGGCATCCCGCTGAACTTCCAGGACTCCAAGAACGTCGGACCATTGGCGATCCGAAACCTCGCCGCCCAGGCGATACCAGCCGAGTTTGTGCAAGATCACATCCTCGGGGGCGGCAAAACTGAAGAGATCCGAAGTTTCCTCGACCAGGGAGTCGGCGCGACGGCGGTGAAAGGCCGTCTGATCATAGGGTGTCGACTTGAGGATGAACACGTCGACCTTCATCATGGTGGCGAGATGGATCACGTTGAACGAAGCCTGGGCCGCAAGGGCCCTGCGGATCATCCCGGCATCGATGTAATAATCGTTCTGCAGGCGGTTCACCAGAGGGTCGACTTGGGGTTCGCGAAGATCGGCGACCACATCGATATCCAGGGTGGAACGGGCGACCCCGTAGGCGGAACTGGCGACCGAGCCGCCGATGAAATAGTCGATGCCCAGTTCCCGGAACGCGGCAACAACCGGGTGCAACGCCTGCCAGAGGTCCGGAATGATCATGACGCCCTCAGGCTTCCCGCCGGCAAAGATACTCGCGAAGGCGGTTGGCCAGTTCCTTTCCATAGTGGAGTTCGACGAACCGGAGGCGCACCTCGGATTCGCTCCACTCCGGGTTGGCCCTCCGGATCGCCCCGATGGCCAGGAGGGCGACGCTTCGCGACAGGGAAAGCATCCTTGCCGCGCGCCTGGTGAACCCCGCCTTTCGCAACAGGGAGATCCGCATTGCCGCAACGTGCGGAGGGGTATCCGAAAGGGGACGGTCTTTCATGAACGGCAGTTTAGCATGACCCGGGGCCAACCCGCATGAGGTCGCCCGCCAGGTGTCGCCAACCGGGTCAGGGATCCCCCTCCCACGGCGGAGGAGGGGGATCCAGACCGCGATCCAACCGGGTGCCGGAGCGCCCCCCCTTCACCGCCGCGCTCGGTGCGGCGAAACGACCCGTCCGTGCGGGGCGCGGGGGCCGACCGGGTGGGGCGTCAGCCCCCGCCCAGGCGGAAGGTCTTGATCACGGTGTGGGTGGCGCCGCTGGCGGCGAGGGAGCTCTGCACCAGGTCGAAGGCGTCGACCGTCCAGGAGTGGG
>CAZKPI010000521.1:0-4177 GCA_964554555.1 uncultured bacterium | reverse complement strand
GGCGATGACCAGGGCCCCCGCCTCGGCCCGCGGATCGGTGTGGGTCAGACGGGTCGACACCCGCACCAGCTCGGACAGGCGGGCCGGGTCGTCACCGGCCACCACCCCGAGCACGGTGGCCCGCATGGCCGGCCCGTTGCCGGCCGAGTCAACCCCGGCGGCGGCCGGCGACCAGCCCAGCCAGAGCTTTCCCAGGGCCCGCAGGGTGGCCCAACCCACCCCGGCGGGAAGGGCGGCCACCCACCAGCGCAGGTAGCCCGCCAGGGCCCGGCCGAACGCGGCGGGCTCGCCCCCGCTGTCCCGCCAGGCCAGGACGGTCAGCACGGCATGCTCGGTGTCGTCGGACACCATGCCGTGGCCGAACAGGAACCGGTGGCGGAGGGGCGGCGGGCACAAGCGGGCCAGACGCCGGGGCGAGAGGTTTTCGCAGGGCAGGCCAAGGCTGTCGCCAAGGGCCTGGCCGAGCAGACAGCCGGCCAGGGCGCGGCATCGCCCGCCGCCGGAAAAGCTCACCGGGGAGAACCCGGCGGGGCGGCGGGGCGGCCGTCCATCTCCTTGGCCAGGGCGCGGGCCACGCTGTGGACGTGGCTCAACAGCGAGGTATAGCGGTTCAGGAACGGCAGGGCCAGCACCTCGTCGAACATCTTGCGGGCCTGGGCCAGGCGGCCGAGGCGGCGGTGGAGTTCCCCCACCAGGAAACCGGTGACGATCACCCCGCGCTCGCTGAGGGGTTCCTGGTCCTTCTCCATGCGCGAGGTACGGATGGCCGCCGACGGGTAGCGGCCGTCGGTCATGAAATAGGGGTTGTAGGCACGCTGGAGGCAGGCGAGGGCCCGTTCCTGGGCCAGCCGCTCCTGCAGGGGGTTGCCCGCCCGGCGGCAGAGCCAGGAACACTTCAGATAGAACTCACCGGCCAGCTTGAGAAAGCCGCGCAGTCGCAGGGCTTCGGCCGCCACGGCGGCCAGCTCGAAACTCTTGACCCCGTGCAGGATGGTGCGCTCCCCCTGGAATGAGAGATTGAACGCCAGTTTCTGACGGCTTTCGAGGGCGAGGGGGGCCAGGAACTGGTGCCGGGGACCATCCTGGCAGGAGGCCTTCTCGAACAGGCCGACGTAGTGCGCAAACAGGCACCCCGGGCAGACCATCACCGTGTACAACTCGGGATGGATACTGCCCGGACAGATGGGGCAGAAATCGGTGTCCGTGTCGCTGACGGGCACCGTCCACAACTTGAAGCGAAGTCCTTCGAACTCCTTCCCGCACACCGGGCATTTCAGGGGGACCGCCCGCAGATACGGGTGTTCGTCGAAACGGGGGGCGGCTTCCCGGGTGTCGGTCTCGGCCGTGGCCGTGTCGGGGGACGGGAGGACCTCGTCGTGCTCGAGCAGTTCCAGCTCCTGCCGGAGACAGTTGAGGGTCTGGATCAGGCGGGGGATGACGATGGGCTTGACCAGGAGCCCCAGCGCCCCCTGCCGGATGCACGACCGGGCGAGGTTCCCGTCGAACCGGGAACTCATGAACACCAGCTTGGCATCGGGGGCATTGGCCCTGGCACGGGCCGAGACTTCCTCCACGGTCAACTGCTGGTGGTCGAGGTCGATGAACCAGGCGACGGTCAGGGCGGTGGTCGACCATTTCTCGACGAGATCCATGGTGGCGGCGAGACGCGGAGAAAAGCCGTGCTCACGGATGGTGAGTTCCAGCAGGACGGAATAGATCGGATCCCGGCAAAGGATGATGACCTGCAGGCGACGCATGATGGGATTCAGCTTTCGGTGCGGGTGGCGGCGGGACGAAACGCCATGGTTCCGGCGGCCTCCTCGGGCGGTTCTTCCCCTGTTGCCAAAAGGGGACGGTTCTGGGTACTATATACCTGTCGGGTGGTTGACGCGTCCAGTTTAGCTCCGCCGTCCAAACCCTCCGGCAAAGAGGACCAGGTCACCCCGACAGAGGCGGGGAAAGGAAGTCACGGAATGGCGAACGAAAAACCAGCGGGCGGTTCGTCCCCCCTCCCGCGGAGCGTCTGCCCGGCCTGCAAATCGCCCAACGAACTGGGGGCCCTGACCTGCAAAAAATGCGGCGAGATTATCAAGAAGGGCGCCAAGGGCGGCAAGTCCGCTCCTGAGTATGACGCCACCGAAGGCAGTTTCTCGCCGGCCTGCGTGGTCATCCCCGCCGTCCTGATCCTGGCCGCGGTCGTGTTTTTCCTGCTGGCCGTCGGGCGAGGCCCCAAGCCCGGCACCTGCGAATACAACCAGGCCCAGCTGGCCAAGGCGGTCTGGCGGTATAACAAGGCGAACCCCGACCGTCACATGACCACCCTCGATCAGGACGCCCTGACCCGTCCCGGCAAGGGAGGGAAGCCGATCCTCAAAGAGAAGCTGGTCTGCCCCGCCAACCCGGACGCCACCTACCAACTGGAGAGCGACGGTTCGGTCTCCTGTTCCCGCTGTACGAAGAAACGCTGACCCGGCGGCGCCGCGAAGGCCCCGGCATGGCCGCGGGGAGCCGGAGCGGCGGCGGGGGCTTCATTGACGGCCGTTCCCCTGGTTGCTATCCTGGGCCGAAGTCCTCCTGCCGATGGTAGGAAGAGAACACGGGGCACCCCGTGAATTCGTTCGTTCCCGGGAGGGCATGATGAAACGAGTTTCCCGCCTCCGGATCCTGGTCCCCCTGGTCCTTCTGCTGGCCGCCTCCGCCTCCGGCCAGGATCTGACCGGCGCGCTCCTGGACCAGGGACTGCGCCATTACGCCCAGCAGAACTGGGCGGGCGCGGCCGATTACCTCGGCCAGGTCTGCGACATGGCTCCCGACCAGCACACGGCCCGCTACTACCTGGTCTACAGCCTGCTGATGATGCGGAAATTCCCGGAAGCCCTCGCCCACGCCACCGTCCTGGTCCAACGCAACCCGGGCCAGCCGGCCTACCTCCAACTGCAGGCGCAGATCCAGCAGGCCATCGCGGCCCAGGCCGCCCCCCGGCCCGCCGAGGCAGGCGGGGGAAGCGGCCGCCCGGGAGTCCCGCCGAAGGAGGTCATCCTGGGGGGCTACGAACCGGTAGCGGGCAAGGGTGGGCTCATCGAACCGAAGATGCCCGCCGGCCCGCGGCCGTCCAAGCCGAAACCGCCCAAGGCCGACACCCCGCTCGACACGGCGATCGCCCACATCGACGCCGAGGAGTTTCCCCAGGCGACCGCCATCCTCGACGACCTCCTGAAGAAGGATCCCAAAAACGCCAAGGCCCTGCATTACCGCGGGGTGGTCGAGTTCAACCAGCGCCAGTACGGGCCCGCCCGCAACTGGTTCAAAAAGGCGGTGGCCATCGACCCCAAGGGGTTCGAGACCTGGTTTTTGATGGGCGACGCGGCCAACCGCGAGTCGAAGTTCGAGGAGGCCCGTGACGCTTTCGCCAAGGCGGTCGCCATCAAGGAGGACGTGTTCGCCCTGCTGAATCTGGCCGATGCCCAGCGCAAGCTGGGCAAGTCCAAGGAGGCAGAGGAGATCTACAAGAAGATCATCAAGATCGATTCCAACGTGGTCGAGGCCAAGGTCAACCTGGCCGACGCCCTGCTCGAGCAGGGCCGCGTCGATGACGCGGCGGTGATGATCAACGAGGTGCTGTCGACCAACCCGACCAACGGGTTCGCCCACTACGTCAAGGGGAAGGTCCTGTTCCGCAGTGAGCTGAACGAGGACGCCATCGCCGAACTCAAGCTCGCCCTTGCCACCGCCCCCGACAACGACCTGTACCGGCTGGCCATGGCCAAGGCCCTGCTCAAGAGCTTCCGGACCGGGGAGGCCACCGAGCTGGGCGGGGCCGTCCTGCGCGACAACCCCAACAGCTACGACGCCCGCCTCATCCTGGCCGAGGCCCTCCTGATGGAGGGGCAGACCGGCGACGCCGAGGAGCACGTCGACCAGGCCGCGAAGATCATGGCCGGTCCCGAACTGAACCGTCTGCGCGGCCTGATCGCCCTGCGCAACGGCGACCAGGAAAAGGCCAAGACCTTGTTCCAGACCTACATCTCCCAGGATTCCACCAACGGCTTCGCCTACCTGGAATATGCCGACGTGCTCGAAAAGGCCGGCGACGTGCCTTCCGCCCTCGAGGTCTACAAGCTGATCAAGTCCCGCTTCGGCGGCACCGCCCTGGAGGCCCAGGCCGACGCCAAGCTGA
>CAZKPI010000520.1:2896-4179 GCA_964554555.1 uncultured bacterium | reverse complement strand
TCGCCCCGGCCTCCGCCGCGACCACCCAGCCATGAGCACCCGCAAACCGGCGAGCCCCCTTTCCGTCACCTTCACCTACTACACCGGCCTGACCGACGTCCCGTTCGGGAACGCCTGGCTGGTGGGCACCTGGAACATCCAGGGGCTCTTTTCCGAGCAGGAGAGCAGTCGGCCGATGGAGCCCGTGACCGGGGAGGACGGGTGCCCGGCTTTCCGGGCCACCGTGCGGTTCGCGGCCAGCGAGGCAGGGAAGGAGTTCCGCTGGAAGGTCCTGCTGGACACGCCGGGCGGGCCCAACGCCCACGCGATGCCGACCGAGGAGAACGACCCCCAGTCGCGGCACCGGCACCGCCGGTTCGTGCTCGGCGAGGACGGGCCGGCCCAGGAATACCACCTGTCGCTCCAGCGGCGCCTGGGTGCCAACAAGCTCTGGGCCGAGGGGGCGGCCGAACCGGGCATCCGGTTCTCGGTCTGGGCGCCGAACGCACGCCGGGTGGAGACGGTGCTGGTCGACCGGGCCACCGGCTACGCGGCCGACGACGGCACGGGGGTGACCGGCGTCTTTCCCATGACCCGCAACGCTGAAGGCATCTGGGATACCGACTTCGCCGCCTCGCCCGCGCTTCGCCGTTTTGCCGACTTCGTCGGCCTGCCATACATGTTCCGGGTGACGCGGGACGACGGGTCGGTGGTCTACCGCACCGATCTGTACTCGCGACAGCAGATCGGCCGCGGGGACGTGGACCCGCGCGGCAAGCCGTACACCGGCCGGCCGCGCGACCTGGACGGCCGGGTGGGGGCGTCGGTGGTGGTCGACCCCGACCTGGTTCGCGAGACGCTGGCCCTCGACGAGGCCGGCGAGATGCTGATTCCCGCCCGCGATTTCTGGGCCCACGAGTTCAACCACCTCAAGCCCCTCCCGTCACGCATCGAGGACCTGGTGGTCTACCAACTGCACGTCGGGGCGCTCGGTTTCGGGCGCCCCGGGCCGGGCAACCTGGCCGACGCGATCGCCTTCATCGACCACCTCGACTCGGGGTGAACGCGGTCGAACTGCTTCCCATCAACGAGTTTCCCGGGAAGGTGGGCTGGGGCTACGGCACGACGCACTTTTTCGCCATCGAGCAGAGCGCGGGCGGGCGCGACCACCTGAAGCATTTCGTGCGGGAGTGCCACCGGCGCGGCATCGCGGTCATCCTCGACGTCGTCTACAACCACTACCCGCCGGAGGCCGACCGGGCGCAATGGCAGTATGACTCGGTACAGCCCGAGCGGAACATGTG
>CAZKPI010000520.1:0-2886 GCA_964554555.1 uncultured bacterium | reverse complement strand
ACTGGTATGAAGGACACGCGGCCGACTCCCCGCATCCCGACGGCGGCTACATCGACAACCTCTCGAGCGGCTTCGCCCCGCGGTTCTGCGAGGAGCAGGTGCGGCGGTGCTTCATCAGCAGTGCCGTGTCGCTCGCGGCCGAGTTCCACGTCGACGGGTTCCGGATGGACCAGGTCACCTCTCTGCACGCCTATGCGGTGATCCATGCCAATGGCGAGCCGGCGCACCAGGCGCGCATCTTCGGCACCAAGTTCCTGCGCGAATGGAACCGCACGCTCAAGCTGGTGAAGCCGCCGATCGTCACCCACGCCGAGGACCATTCGCTGTGGTATCTGGTGACCCTGCCGACCACCGACGGGGGGCTCGGGTTCGACGCGTTCTGGTATGCCGACTTCTACCACCACCTGGTCGGGGGTTCGGACAAGGGCGCCGATTACGCCAAGCTGATCCGCACCTGCGGGTACGGCGGCGACGGGCCCCTGGCCATGGACTACTTCGCCGGAGCGCTGATGGCGAGCGCCAACGACACGGTGGTCTACGCCAGCGTCCACGACCACGCCGGCAATGCCAACCAGTCGGCGCGCAACATCGTGCTGGCCTCGGGCGGCGCGCCGCTGACCGGCGACACGCGGCGGTATGCCGAGGCGCGGTGCCGGTTCGCGGCGGGCATGACGATGATGAGCGCCGGCACGCCGTTCTTCTTCATGGGTGAGGAGGTGGCCGCGGCCAACCGCTACACCTACGACACCTTCCTCCAGAACCGCGAGGACCTGCGCCGCCTGCGGGTCGAGGAGGGGGCGGCGATGTTCCGTTTCCACCAGGACGTGATCCGGTTCTACCGGCGGCACCCGGCCCTGCGGTCACGGGAGATCGACGTGGTCTACACGCACAACGAGAACCGGATCATCGCCTTCCTGCGCCGGCAGGGGCCCGACCTTCTGCTGATCGTGGGGTCGCTCAACAACCGGCCCTTCCGGGACGGCTACGAACTGCCCATGCAGAGGGTTCCTGACGCCTGGTGGAAGGAGATCTTCAACAGCGACGCGGAGGCCTACGGCGGCTGGAACATCGGCAACGGCGGCCACGGGCGGCAGAGCGTCGGCGGCCGGTTGACGACCATCCTGCCGGCCTGCGGGTTCGTCGTCTTCACGCGGGTGGGCTGAGGACGGAGCTCACTGGTCCGGAGCGGATAGGGGCGGGGCAGGATCCGGGGAACCCGGTGTCACCCCATCGGGAGACGAACCGGCCGGGTCGTCCTGCCCGGGGTTCCGGCGGCATTTCCGCAGTATCTCCTGCAGTCGGGGAGCGGGCGCGTAGAGGGTGGCCGCCATGGCGGAGACGGCATCGAAGCGGTGCTCGACGAGGACCTTCGCTTCGGTCAGTTCGCGCAGGTGACGGGCCAGGAAGGCCTTGCCGGCTGTCTCGTCGGGGAAGGTGTCCGGAAAACGGGTGCGCATGAGGGTCCAGGCCGCCTCGAGGGAGAGAGGTTTCCCCGCGCTGGCCACCAGGAAGCAGAGACGGGTCACGGCGGTCAGGCGATCCTCGGCCGGAGATTCGCGGGTCCCGGGCAGGAGGCAGGAGAGGGCGTAGGCGGGGGCCAGCAGGAGGATCCGCCAGAGCAGGTGGAGAAAGTTCCGGTAGGAGGAGCACCCGCCGCCCACCCCGACATAGTCGTCGCCCTGGCGGAACGGGTCGGCGGCGGCCTGGCGCGCGGCGCGCAGGGTCAGCCAGAGAGCCCAGGCGTAGGTTCCGACCATCAGGACGGTGTAGGCCACCAGGACGATCCGGTTGAACATGGCCCTCCCGAACTCCGCCCACATCCCCCATTCCCCCACGAGGTTCAGGAGGTCTGCCGCCGCCCAACCCAGAAGGTAGGCCAGGATCCAGAGCGGAAGCCAGGCCAGAACCGTCCAGACCAGGGCCAGGATGCCCAGGTGCAGGAGCAGGAAGAAGATGCCCGAGCCGAGACGCAGGCGCTGGGGCGCCACCGGCAGGTCGTCGGCGACCAACGGTTTGAGATGCCCCTTCAGCCGGCGCAGGATCTCCGCTTCGGGGATATCCGGGTCCGCATCCGGGACCGGGACCCGGACCGGGGCGAGGGTCGGAGTGGGGGAATCGGGTTCCATGATGTTGGCAAGATACCATGGCCCCCTTTCTCACCGGGAACCTGCCAACCCCAGACGGCCATGGAAAAAGACAGCGACCGGCCGCCCCTGGTTCGCCCATGTCCTCCAATGGAAACCAGGCTCTGGCCATGGGGCCCTTCCGGGCGGGCCGCGAAGGCCCCGAGCTTCTCCGGGGCCTGACCAGACGGCCCCCGGCCGAAGAAGACTCCCTGCCCGGTCGCTGATCGCCGAATCGGCCGCCCATGCCGGTGGCAGGATCAGGGAAATCATGGCAGAATGTCTGCGCCAGGAGTTTCCACGGAGGCCAGGCCGTCCCACATGAACCAGCCATCGCTCCGGGTCCGACCGACACGACATCGGAAGTGGCCCATCGCCGCCGCGCCGCGGGCCCCGTGCCCCCTGAAGGAGTCGCACCCATGAACCGCCCCTGCCTTCCCCTCCTCGCCCTGGCTGTCCTCGCCCTGGCCGCCGGCGCCCTCTGGTGCCGGCCAGGGGCCCCCCGGGCCGCCGCCCAGACACCGGCCCCGACCCTCGAGGTCGCCGGCAACGGCATCGTCGAGGCGACCGAGGTGGAGATCACCACCAAGGTGACGGCGCGCCTTGCCTCGCTGGCCGTGCGCGTCGGCGACGAGGTGCGGGCCGGTCAGACCGTGGCCCTGCTCGAGAACGAGGATTTCGCCGGCAACCTGGAACAGGCCAGCGCCAGCCTGCGGCTGGCCGAGGCCCGCCTGGCCGAGCTGGTGAACGGCACCCGCCCGGA
>CAZKPI010000519.1:2370-4183 GCA_964554555.1 uncultured bacterium | reverse complement strand
CAGAAGAAGGCCGTCACTGTGGGTGTTGACGTTGACGTTGAAATCGAGGTCGATTTCGGTGGCACCGAGAATGGCGACGTCGAGCTGGTTGGCCAGGCACCCCTTGGCGTGCTGGTTGTAGGAAGTATGGGGGGTGGACTCGATGTGGCGGGGGTTGTCGCGGCAGGATTCGGCGGCGGCGAGGTCGAAGCTCTGCAGGTCGATGATGGCGCCGAGCTGGCCTTCCTTCAGCATATCAACGAGGATCTTGTTGGCCCCGCCATGGGCGAAGCTGGCCCTGATCCCCTTCTTCCGCATGCGCTCGGCCAGGAAAACGTTGGCGGCCAGGGAGATGCCGCCGGCGCCGGCCTGGAAGGAGAACCCCTCCTTCATGATGCCGCTTTCCTCGATGAACTGGGCGGTGTATTCAGCGATCAGGAGCTGGGTGGGCGATTTGGTCAGCCGGGTGGTGCCCGAGACGATCTGGGCGGGGTCGCCGATGGTCTCGACAGGCAGAACGTAATCGACGTTGCCGCCCTGGATCGACCAGGGGATGCAGGGGTAGGGAACCAGGTTGTCGGTGAGCAGGACCACCTGGTCGGCCCAGAGGGAGTCGGGAAGGGCATAGCACATCGGGCCGCAGGCGCTCTTGCCGAGCACTCCGGTGGCGTTGCCGGTCGGGTCGGCGGTCGGCGCCGCAATGAAGGCGATGTCGATGTGCAGGTCGCCGTCCTGGATGGCGCGATAGCGGCCCCCGTGCGAACGCAGTACCCCGGCTTTCTTCATCAGGCCCCTGGAGCAGGCCACCCCCACCTGCCCGTTCATCGAACCCTCGACATGCGAGATGACGCCGGTTTTGATCAGGTCAACCAGCTGGTCGTGGACGGGGAACAGGGCGGAAGGGGCCACCACCAGGTCTTTCAGGCCGCGGGCGGCGAGGCGGGTCATCACCTCGTTGACCACGCGGTCGCCGTTGCGGAGATGGTGATGAAAGGAGACGGTCATGCCGGAGCGGAGCTGGAGGCGGTCCAGCAGTTCATCCCAGGTGGGGATCACCTTGTTGATCGGGCCGCGATGGGGGGTGGTGGCGATCCGGCGGCCGGCGATGGTGCCGCTCACCTTGCCGGAAAAGGCTCCCTGGAATGGCTTCAGGGCGCGCCCGTCAAGATGCGTGGGAATCCGGCGTCCGATGCTGTTGTGGGTCCAGTCCATGGTGTTCCCCTCCCGCTCTGGTCGTGATGTTGGTTCCGCCGAACTTACCATGAACCGGGAGGCGAGGCAACCCGCGGACCCCCGCCGGTTTGGCGGAGCCGGGGAAATGTGCTACCCTGAGCCGTCCCGCGAGAATCGACATCCATGGACAAGCCGCCCAAGACCCCGAGCGTCTCCCCTTCCGCCGAACCCGGCCTGGTGGCCGAGATCGGCCAGGCCATCGCGCACCTCAGCCCCGACCGGGCCGTCCTGCAGTTGATCGACCGGGCCCTTGCCGTCACCCAGGCCCGCGGGGCCCTGCTCCTTCTGCCCCATGAAAAACTGCGGGAGATGGTGCCGGTGTTCGAGAACCTGCCCGGCGAAGGACAGCGGCCCACCTGGGGCAACCGTTTCCTGGAAGCCCTCTACCAGGTGTTCCTGGACGGCCTCACCTGCTTCTGGGACCGCGAGATGGTGGGGAAACACGGGTTCCAATGCCCCTGCCCGGACGGAGCGATCGCCCTGGTCATGCCGGTCCGGCTCGCCGGGCGGGCCGTGGCCCTGCTGTTCATCTTCCGGTGCGCCCAGTCGGGAACCTTCACCGCCGATCACCAGAACCTGCTCGAGGGGTTGACCCCCTTCA
>CAZKPI010000519.1:0-2340 GCA_964554555.1 uncultured bacterium | reverse complement strand
CTACCGCCTGCATTCCGAGATGATCCACAAGAACTCCCGCCTGTCGGCCCTCTACGAGATCTCCCAGCGGGCGGAATCCCTGATCGACCTGCGCGACGTCTACGATGCCCTGGGGCGGGTGGTCCACAGTTTCATCGATTTCGACGCCTACATGCTGCACCTGCTGGCCGACGACGGGAAAACCCTGGAGGCGCGGAAGGACTCGGCCACCGGCGGCTTCCCGCTCCGGCTGACCCTGGGGGAGGGCCCGATCGGCCAGGCCGCCCAGGCCATGAAGCCGCACCTGACCTACACCAAGGAATTCAACTCGGTGCTCATCCTCCCCATCGTGGTGTCGGGGAAACTGCTCGGGGTGGTGACGATCGCCAGCCGGAAATCCTATGCCTACCGCGACGAGGACATCATCGGTCTGCGCATCATCACCACCCAGATCGGGTCGGTCGACCAGCTGTTCAAGGACCTGGTGCGTCTGCGCGGGTTCACCGCCCACATCCTCGAGAGCATGAACTCGGGGGTGCTGATCTTCGACAACGACGGCCGGGTGTCGCTGGCCAACCCCGAGATGACCAAGATCCTGGCCCAGCCCCTGCCCGTGGGCTGGAGCCCCCAGGCCCCCAATCCGGCCATTCCGGGCCCGTTGAACGACCTGATCCGTGACACCCTCGAAAGCAAGGTGTCCCAGGAGAACGTCCGCATCCGGCTGGCGGATGCCCACCCTCCCAAGACGCTCGAGGTGACCGCCTTCCCATTCCGGGACGAGAACGGCCTGATGCTCGGCACCGCGTTCTTCGTGAAGGACATCACCCAGATCATCCGCCTGGAGGACCAGCTGAAGCGGGCCGACCGGCTGTCGGCCCTGGGCGTGCTGGCCGCCGGCATCGCCCACGAAATCCGCAACCCGCTGACCGGCATCAAGATGATCGTCCAACTGCAGATGTCCGACCTGCCCCCCGGTGACCCGCGCCGGGAACCGGTCGAGATCATCCAGCGCGAGATTGACCGGCTCGAACGCATCATCGTCAACCTGCTCGATTTCGCCCGGCCGAGCAAGCCCAAAGCGGTGCCGGTCAATCTGGCCGAGGTGCTGGATGCCTGCCTCCTGCTCCTCCACAACCAGACCAAGAAGGCCGGAATCCGCCTGGAACGGGAGTTCCCCGCCGATCTGCCGACCCTGGTCGGGGATCCCGACCAGTTGAAGCAGGTGTTTTTGAACATCCTGACCAACGCCATCCAGGCCTCCCAGGCCGGCGGACTGCTCCGGGTCCGGCTGGAGCCGCGGGCCGGCTGGGTGGCGGCCGCCATCCAGGATACCGGAGTGGGCATCCCCCCGGAGCGCCTGCGGGCCATCTTCGATCCCTTCATGACCACGAAGGAGGAAGGAACCGGCCTGGGACTTCCCCTGGCCCAGCGCATCGTCGACGAGCACGGCGGCCGGATCGAGGTCGACAGTGTCCTCGGCAGTGGTTCCACCTTCACCGTCGTCCTGCCGGTGAAGACCGAGGCGGAACCGGGGGCCTCCCATGCCTGACCGGACCCTCCCCGTCCTCGGCATCACCGGCCCCATCGGGTCGGGCAAGACCACGGTGGCCGGCCTGTTCGCGGCCCATGGCTACCTCAACCTGGAGGTGGACCACGTCGGTCACGAGGTGCTGGCCCGCCCTGAGATCCGGGACCGCGTGCTGGCCGCCTTCGGCCCTGGCGTCGGCGACGGCCGGGACGGGATCAACCGCCGGGAGCTGGGGCGGCTGGTGTTCGCCTCGACCCAGGCCCGTGAGCGGCTCAACGCCATCATGCATCCCCCCATGGTGGCCGAAGTGGAACGGCGGGTGCAGGAGCATCAGGCGGCCACCGGACAGGGGGTGATCATCAACGCCGCGCTTCTCTATGGGATGAAACTCGACCGTTTGTGCCGATGGATCATCTATGTGCAGGCCCCCTCCGAGATCCGGCTCGACCGCATCGTCACCACCCGCGGTCTTCCCGTCGACCGGGCCCGCACCCGCCTGGCGGCCCAGGATCCGGAGCCGCAGGGGGATCCCCGCGTGATCTTCTGCGCCAACGACGGATCGCTCGAGGACCTGGCCCGCTGGGTGGACGCCACCCAGGCCCGGTTCCTCGCCATCACCCCGGCGGGCGGGCCGCTTCCCTCCGTCGGGCCTCGCACGGAGAACATGGAATGACCGCTCCCGCCCGTCCCGCCGTTGCGGCCGACGACGGCCGCCAGGCCCACGCCGGCTGTGCGTTCGACAACGCCCCCCTGGCCGCCCTGGTCGACGACCTCGCCCGCCACGATCCCCTGCCGCATTGCGGCCTGTCCCATCTGATCGACGGGCTCTTCCT
>CAZKPI010000518.1:0-4185 GCA_964554555.1 uncultured bacterium | reverse complement strand
TAGCGCTTGGAGAACTGCGGCCGCTTGCGGGCTTTCTTCAGGCCGTATTTCTTGCGTTCCTTCATGCGCGGGTCGCGGGTCAGCAGACCGTTCTTGCGCAGGAGGGAGCGGAACTCCTCGTTGAATTTCACGAGGGCGCGGGCGATGCCGTGCCGGAAAGCGCCGGCCTGGCCGGTGCTGCCGCCGCCGGTGATGTTGGCGAGGACGTCGAACTTGCCGACGGTTTCGGTGACGGTCAGGGGCTGAAGGATGATTTTGCGGGTCAGCGGGATGGGGAAGTATTCGTCGAAGGGGCGCTCGTTGACGAGGATCTTCCCGTCACCTTTGAGGATGCGGACGCGGGCGGTGCTGGCCTTGCGGCGGCCGGTGCCCCAAAACGTGGCTTCTGGCATGGATCAGTCTCCTCCTGTTACTTGCCCAGTTCCAGGGCTTTCGGCTGTTGGGCGGCGTGCGGATGCTCAGCGCCCGGGTACACCTTCAGTTTGCGCAGGAAGCGCTGGCGCAGTTTGTTGCGTGGCAGCATGCGCTTGACGGCCAGCCAGAGCATGTATTCGGGCTTGTTGCGCTTGAGGTCGCCGTAGGAGACGGACCGGATGTGGCCGATGTAGCCGGTGTGCCAGAAGTGGGTCTTGTCGCGCTCCTTCTGGCCGGTCAGCTTGATCTCGCCGGCATTGATGACGACGACGAAATCGCCCATGTCGAAGTTGGGCAGGTAGGTGGGTTTGTGCTTCCCCATCAGGATGTGGGCCACCTGGGAAGCGAGACGCCCGAGGACTTTGTCCTTGGCGTCGACGAGGTGCCAGTCGCGCTGGATCTGGTCCTCTTTGGGGACGAACGTCTTCACCGAATGTTCCTCCTTTCGGTTAGTACATGACCCTCATCAGGTACAGCCCCGCGGCCGGGGCCGGCGAACCCAGGCGGCGGCGGTCCTGATTACGGTACAGTTCCGGAATCTCGTGCGGCTCCATCTGGTGCAGGCCGATCAGCAGGAGGGCCTTGGCCATGTTGCGGACCATGTTGTGGAGGAACCCCGTTCCGACCACGTCGAAGGCGATGACCGCGCCTTCCCGCGTGAGGCGGCTGTCCAGGATGGTGCGAACGGGGTTCTCCTGGCCGGCGGGGGAACGGGTGAAGGCCGAGAAGTCGTGTTCCCCCACGAAGCGTGCCGCTCCCTGCTCCATTGCGGCCAGGTCGAGGCGGGCTTCGACCTGGCAGAAGTGCCGTTCGAGAAACGGGCTGCGTTCGGCGACCTCGCGGAAGAGGTAGCGGTAGTGCTTGGCCCTGGCCGAGAACCGGGGGTGGAACCCCGGGGCGGCTTCGGCGATCCGGCGGATGCGGATGCTGGGAGGGAGAGCCCCATTCAATGCCACGATCAACTTGTCAACCGGGATCGGACACTCGGTCTGAACCAGGATCACCTGCCCGAGGGCATGCACTCCCGTGTCGGTCCGCCCGGACCCATGGACGCGCACCTGATGGCCGAGGATCCGGCCGAGGGCCCGTTCCAGTTCCGCCTGGATGGTGGGCACCCCTGGTTGGATCTGGAAGCCGAAAAAGGCACTTCCGTCGTAGGTAACGGTCATTGTAATCCGGCGCGGATCGGTTGTCAAGCGGTTTCTCGGCTCCTTTCGGGGCCAGGACCGGTCTGGGCCTCTCCGGCCCCGGCCCGGGGCTGGCATCCGCAGAGGAAAGGGCGCGGTCCTGAGGCCGGGCGCCCGGTCGGCAGGTCTGCCCTGGGGTGATGACCGGCCGCGGCGGGCCCCCGGTCATCGCGGCGGCTGTCCCCTGGCCCGGCCAGGTCCCCCACCCTACCCCAATCCCGTGAGGCTTGCAACCGGTTCTTCTCTGGGATACCGTTCCAGGAAGCCGCCATGCGCCGTCTCCTGCTGTCACTCGTCGCCGTCCTGCTGATCGTCCTGCCCTGGGTCATCCTCGATGCCCTCGATGGCTGGATGATCGAGGAGCGGGCGGAGCGCGGCCGGCAGGCCTGGGAAGGGCGGGCGCGCCAGGTCGCCGGGCAGATCCAGGCTTTGCATCCCATTGAGCGGCAGTGCGAGCGGCAGGCCGACCGTTTCCGCGAGCGGCTGAGCAGTCTGCTGACGCACCTGGGCCGGCGCGGGCTGACCCCCGAGCTGGTGGCGCGGGCCGCCCGGGACATCTTTCCCCGCGGCCGCCCGGCGCCGACCGTGTATCTGTTCCGGCCCGCCCCCGACCGGCCGGGGAAATGGGCGGCGGTGAAGGGAAAGGGGCTGGGCACGGCGGCCGCCCCCCTGCTGGGAACCGTGGTGGGGGCGCTGGTGCGGGGCAGTCGCCAGGAGGCGGTGCCGGCCGAGACCGCCCGCACCTTCCGCGGCCTGTTCGGCGACCTGCTGACCATCGACCAGCTGGCCCGTCAGGGCCTGGGCCGGGTGTACGCCGCGACCTTCCGGGGGCAGGAGGTGTGGCTCTCCTGGCACGTGCTGAGGCCGGGGCCGCGGCCGGCGGGGGTGCTCCTGCTGTTGTTTCCGCGGCGCCTCGACCTGAGCCCCGAAGAGGAGTTGGGGCAGTTTTTGCACAACTGGCGGGCCCGTAGCGGGTATCCCCTCTTTCTCCGGACCTTCCTTGCCCCCGGTTCCCGCGAAGCCCTGGTCCATCCGCGGCTGGCCGCGCAGGCGGCCTTTCGGCGCCTGGCCCCGGCCCTGATCCGGCAGATCCGCGGCCTGCCGCCCGGCCGGGCCGGCCGGTTCGGGAACTGGTGGCTGTTCCGGCAGGGGTTGGCGGGCGACCGGCCCTACGACGTCTGCCTGGTGCGGCCCGTCCCCGCGCGCGGTCCGACCCTGGCCGGGCGCGGCCGCGCCTGGTACGGGGGGGGGATGGCCCTGGCGCTGACGCTGGGCCTGGGGTGGTGCCTGCGGGCCGGGGGCCTTCCCTCCCCCACCCTGCGCCGGTCGTTCGTCATGCTTCTTCTTCTGCTGGCGGGCCTGCCCCTGTTCGGTAGTCTCGTCTTCGGGGCCGGGCTGGCGGGGGGCGGGCTGGCCCGTTCTTTGCGGCTGGCCGCCGAGGAGGTCGAGGCTTTCTACCAGCGCCTGGACGCAGTGGGCGAGCAGAGGAAGGCGCAGTACCGGAGGATCATCGACCGTGACCTGCCCGCCTGGAAGGACATGGTGCCGGGTGTCAATGTCCGTTCCCACCTGGACCGGCTGGCCGGGGCCTTCCGGGAGGCGGGGCTCCCCCTGATGGGCATCCTGGTCTTCGATCGGGCGGGGGGGATCCAGTCCCGCCTGTCGGAAAGCCTGGCGCCGGCCGCGGTCCCGTGGCTCATCGATTACTTCCAGGACTGGGCGGCGGGCGGTTTCTCCGAGATCCCCGGCCAGGCGGGCGGGCCCGGCTGGCTGAAGTCCCAGCGGACGCAGATGTTCCAGCACCTCGCCCGGACGCTGAATCCCGACCGCGGGCTGGCCGCCATGATCATGTGGCAGTTGGGGATGGCGGAGACCGTCAGCCTCGAGGACACCCGTTTCTACAACCTGCACACCGCCGTGGTCCGGGACGGGACCCTGCAGGCGTTCATCAACATTCTGTGGCGGGGCGATGCCGACTTCCGCGGGATCCTGCGGGAAGCCGTCGCCCGGCGCAATGCCGGGAGCCCGGTCCACACCTGCGCGGTGGTGGCGGCCGAGCCGGGGGCCCTGGTGCCGGTGGCGCCGCCTCCCCGTTCGGTGTTCTGGCGCACCCCGGCCGGCCGGGCGATGTGGAAGGGGTTTGAGGGATTCCGGTTCCGGCGGGCCGCCTTCGCCGGTGTCCGGGACGGTTTCCACCTGACCGTCGGCCAGAGCGTTACCGCCCCCGGTTTGCTGTTCGGGGGGGTCGCCCCGCTCGAGCCCTTCCAGGTTGAGGCGGAGCGCCGGCAGTTCCGGCTCGTGATCCTGCTGGTCCTGCTGACCGCCGGAGTGGCCGGCACCGGTCTGCTCATCGTCCGGCGGTTCATCGATCCGATCCGGCGCCTGGAGGAGGCCTTGTGGGCCGTCTGCCGCGGTGACCTCAGCCAGACCCTGGAATTGAGCGGGGCCCGCGAGTTCGCCGAGGTGTCGGCGACCTTCCAGGACATGGTCGACGGCCTGCGTGAACGCCGCAACCTGAGACGGTTCGTCTCGGGAACTCTTGCCGGCGGCGGTCTGGCCGGCGGCGGTCTGGCGGGCGAGGGGC
>CAZKPI010000517.1:0-4195 GCA_964554555.1 uncultured bacterium | reverse complement strand
GGCCCCGGCCAGCGCCGCCGGTGACCCGGCCGGGGGGGGCGCCGCCGCCGGCAACGGGGCCGGCGCCGGCGGAGACGACGACCCGGAGAGGGCTTTTCGCGAGTTCGTGACGACCATCGGGCGCCTCCTGCGCGACTGGTTTCCCTTCCTCATCCTCAGCGCCACGTATTTCTCGCTCTATTCGAACTTCATCCTGCGGGTGAACCCCCACACCGCCGATGCCTTTCTCGGGTCGCTCGACCAGGCCCTGCTGGGCCGCCAGGCGGCCGTTCTGCTGGAGCCCTGGATCCATCCGAAGCTGACCCTGTTTCTCGATCTGGTCTACGGTTCCTATTTGTTGTACTTTCCTTCAATAGCGCTATTCTTTTATTTGTACAAACCACAGTCCGACTTCCGCCGGCTCATGCTGGGATTCATGGTCATCACCTTCCTGGGGGTGGTGAGCTACATCCTGGTGCCGGCGGTGGGGCCGCTCAAGCATTTCCACCATGTCTTCTCGCTGGACCTGCAGGGGAACCGCATCGAGCCGGTGCTGGCGCAGATGCTCAACCGGTTCCGGGTCGTCCACGACTGTTTCCCCTCCCTCCACGTCGGCATCCCCTTCCTGGTCAGCCTCATCCTGCGCACCACGGTCGGCGGCTGGTGGTTCGCCGGCTCGCTGGTCTACGTCGCCCTGATGAGCCTGGCCACCGTCTACCTGCGCTACCACTACCTGGTCGACGTGCTGGCCGCCTACGCCTACGCCCCCGCGGCGGTCTGGCTGGGCGATGTCCTGCTGGCCCGCTGGCCGGCCTGGCAGGCGCGGCTCGCCGACCGGGTCGCGCCGGAGGACCCCGCCCCGTGAGCCAGGCCCCGACCCCCGCCGGGGGCGGGGTGGAGTTCACCAGCGGCAGTATCCCCCGCCACCTCGTCCGGTTCGCCGTCCCCATGCTGGTCGGCAACGCCCTGCAGACCGCCTACAACATCGTCAACTCCATCTGGGTGGGGAACGGGCTCGGCACCGGGGCGTTGGCCGCGGTGACCGTCAGCTTCCCCATCTTCTTCCTGCTGATGGCCATCTCCGGCGGCATCTCGCAGGCCAGTTCGATCCTGGCCGCGCAGGCCTACGGGGCTCGCGACCATGCCGCGGTGCGCCGCACCCTGCAGAACGCCGCCCTGCTCAACCTGCTGGTGGCGGCCGCCTGCCTGGCGGCCGGCCATCTCGGCGCCGACTGGCTCCTGCGCCGGATGCAGACGCCGGCCGCGGTGTTCACCCTGGCCCACGGCTACCTGCAGGTCTTCCTCTGGACGACCCCCTTCCTGTTCGGCCTGTTCCAGCTCGCCTCGGGCCTGCGCGCCGTCGGCGATTCGAAGACTCCCCTCCGGTTCCAGGGCTGGGCCCTGCTGGCCACCGCCGCCCTCGACCCGGTCCTCATGTTCGGCTGGTTCGGGGCCCCGCGCCTGGGGCTGAACGGCGCCGCCTGGGCGACCATCCTGACCCAGGGCGCCGCCCTCGCCGCCCTGACCCGGCACCTGTTGCAGACCCGGTCGCTGGCGGCCCCCGACCTGCGGGGGTTCCGGTTCGATCCTGCCGTCTGCTGGCTGATCCTGAAAATCGGGGTGCCGACCATGGTCCAGCAGGGGTTGGTCTCGGTGGGGATGGTGGTGCTGATCAGCCTGGTCAACCGGTTCGGCACCATTCCCGCGGCCGCCTTCGGGGCGGCCATGCGCATCGACCAGTTCGCCCTGCTTCCCGCCATGACCTTCAGCCTGGCGGTCTCGACCCTGGCCGGCCAGAACATCGGGGCCGGCCGCTTCGACCGCGTGCCGCCCGTCTTCTGGTGGGGCCTCCTGCTCAGCTGCAGTCTCACCTCGGTGGCCACCGGCCTGGCCCTGCTGGCCCCCGCCTGGGTCCTGCGGCTGTTCACGCAGGACCTGGCCGTGCTGGACGCGGGCGTCGCCTACCTGCGCATCGTCGGCCCCGGCTACCTGCTGTTCACCGTCATGTTCATCGGCACCGGCGTCGTCAACGGGGCCGGGCACACCTTTGTCACCACCGGCATCTCCCTGATCGGCCTGTGGCTGGTGCGTCTGCCCCTCGCCGCCTGGCTGTCGGCGCGCCTCGGCCGCGTCGAGGGGGTCTGGTATGCCATGCTGGCCGGCTTCGCCGTCGGCATGGTCCTCAGCCTGCTCTACTACTTCTCCGGCCGCTGGCGGCGGCCGGTGACCGTGACCAGGCCGCCGAACCCGCCCTGAAGGCCGTTTCCCGGCCGCCCGTCCCGCCCGACGGTTCCCCTGGCACGATCAAAGGTTCCGGCCGGCCCGACCAGCCGGCGCCGGGGAGGCGGGCCACCAGGACCGGGAACGGGCAAAGACCCCGGTGGCGTTGAACCATGGGCCCCTGGTACGATTTCTCCGGGGTGCGGGAGCCGGCCAGGGATGGCGGGAGAAAAGCCCGGTCAGGTCTTCGGGGCCTGGGGGAGCAGGTTGGCCCGGAGCAGGGAGTCGCGGCTGATGAGGCCCCGGAAGACGCCCTGCGGATCGACGACCGGGAGGCGCTTGAGGTGGTGGCGGGTCATGAGGCGGATGGCCTCGTCGATCGAGGCGTCTTCCCCGATCGTGACCAGGCTGGTCTGCATGAAGTCGGCGGCGGTGGTTTTCCGGGCCCGTTCCAGGAGCTCGCGGTGCCGGCGGCCGACTTCCAGGAAGGGGATCTTCGCCACCAGGACATCCCAGAGGCCCGGCCGGTGGTCGGTGAAAGCGCTCAGCAGGTCCTTGTCGGTGAGCAGGCCGAGGAGCCGGCCGGCGGGATCGACCACGGCCAGCCGCTGGCGGCCCTGCTGTGCCAGGCGGCGCAGGATCTCGCTGACGGGGGTGTCGGGCGGGATGGTCTCCAGGTCGCGGTCCATGATTTCCCGGACCTTTTGCAGGTTCGAGACGGTGACCTGGGTCCGTTGCAGTTGGCCCCAATCGGGCGTCTCGCGGGAAATGACGCGGAAGATGTCGGAGCGGGCCAGCATGCCGACGATGTCGCCCCGGTCCCCGACCGCGGGCAGGCGTTTCAGGTTGCGGTCGAGCATGAGCCGGACGGCTTCCGTCAGGGGCCGGTCGGCGGGGATGACGGTGACCGGCTGGGTCATCACCTCCCCGACCGTGCGGCCGGCCAGGCCGGCCAGCAGGTCCTGCACCTGGTTGGTCGCGAAGGCTTCCACCAGCCCGAGGCGCAGGGGGAAGGCGGCCCGGTTGATCAGGTCGCCGTGGGTGAGGATGCCCACCGGGCGGCGCTGGTCGTCGATCACGGGCAGGCCATGGAATCCGGCGTTCAGCAGGGTGCGGACGGCCTCGACGAGGGGGGTGGCGGGGCGGGCGACGGCCGGGTCGGGGGTCATGACATTGCGGACGCGCAGATGGTCGGGCAGGAGAGCCATGCTCGATTTGTGGGCGACGACCTTGATCGGATCGACGGCGATGATGCCGTCGGTGACGATGGCCTCGATTTCGGGAAGGATGAGCGGGAGTTCGGAGGTCGGCAGGAGGATGTCGATGCGCAGGGGGAAATCGTATGAGAGCACCTCGATGTTGGGCAGGGCCAGCGACCCGTTCTCGTAACATCCCGCCAGCCCCCGGCTGACGGAGCACCGGGCGGCGATCTTCAGGTCGGCGATGAACTGGATGATGCCTTCCCAGAGGGGTTTCCCGTCGAACCGGGCCGTTTCGCTGGTGAAGATCCGGATGATGGAATAGGCCAGCACGGGGATGCGCCTTTCAATACCGTTTTGCCAGATGGATTCCCATCAGGACGAGCAGAAAACCGAAGAGGGTGTTCGCCAGGATGTTGGTGCCGGCCAGGCGGAGGTCGCCGGCCCGGGCGGACCCGACGCTTTCCCAGGCGTAGGTGGAAAAGGTGGTCAGGGCTCCCAGAAACCCCGTGACGAAGAACAGCCGCAGGGAAGGACCGATCAGCAGGTTGCGCTCGGCCAGGGTCAGGGCGAACCCGATGAGGAAGCACCCCAGGTGGTTGACGATGAGGGTGCCCCAGGGGAAGGAGGTCCCGAACAGGGACACCGCCGCCAGGGAGATCCCGTACCGGCTGAGGGCGCCCAGACTGCCTCCAGCCATCACCAGCAGGGCATTTCGCAAGAGACGGGGCTCCCGGTCAGCGGACGATGGACACGGTGCAGGGTGCGTGGCTCAGCACCCGCTGGGAAACCGATCC
>CAZKPI010000516.1:0-4207 GCA_964554555.1 uncultured bacterium | reverse complement strand
GGTGAGACACCAGGAGGGGCCGCGGCCGCCGCGGGGGGAGAAGGGTGCCCGCGGTCCATGCCGGTCCCGGGCGGTCGGTCCTGGCCGGAAACCCGGGGGAGCCCGGTCACGGCGGCAGAGGGAACCGGCGCCGCAGGGTGGCGACGAACGCGGCGTCGGCCCGGGCTGACAGGTACCAGATGGGCGAGAACCCCTGGTCGCGCGTCTGTTTCAGGAACAGGACCAGCAAGCCGACGGTGAAGAGCAGGTTCGGCCAGGCGTTTACCTCCCACTGGCCGCTCCAGACCAGCGTTGCACGATCGCTGAACGGGAACAGCCAGGGGACCGGCCACTGCTCGCCGTCGGGCCCCCGCGAGCCCACCACGTCGCACACCAGGTGCAGGTGGAACAGGACCAGCGCCCAGGCGGCGGTGCGCAGACGGTCGCGGGCGGCCGCGCCCAGGGCCGCGGCTGTCACCAGGCCGGCCGCCAGGTTGTGGGTCAGGGCGTGATGGTAGCGGGAGAACCAGTCGAGGCCGAGGTCGGGGGAGACCAGCCCGGCCAGCACTCCCAGGCCGTCGAGGTCGGGAGCCACCGATCCGGCGGTGACCAGCAGGATGTCGCGGCGGTCGGCCAGCAGGCGCTGTCCGGCGCACCAGCCGACCAGAGCGTGGGTGATGATGTTCATGCCGTGGGACCGGGGCCTGGGCAAACGCCCGCCTTGGAACCACCGTCAGAGCTGGAGGAGCCCCGCCCCTTCCGACCGCCTGACCCGGGGCTGTCGGCCCCTGGACCCCGGTTCGCCGCCAGCCGAACGCCTGGCGTCCGGCCGGCCGCCCGCCCGCATCGCGGACCCTCCCGGCCATGCCTCTCTTCTGTCATTGCCGGTTTCAGGCGGGCGTCTGCTGGCCCGAAAGGGGGCGTCCCTAGCGCCGGGGCCGGGCCGGGGACCGCCCGTCGGCGGGGGGGACGGTTACGGTGGTGGTCAGCAGGTCGACCGGCTGTCCGGCCGCGTAGCGGGCCTGGAACTTCATGGTCCCCTGGCGGTTGGCGGTGATCAGCAGGCCGGCCCCCTGGCTTTTGCCGTAGACCGGGCACATGCCGACGTCGATGCCGATCAGCCGGTCGTTCTTGAGGTTGATCTGGCCTTCGGTGCCCATGGCGCCGATGGTGTGGCCGAACACCGCACCGCGCACGCCGAGGGCGGCGAGGTTCTGCTCCACGAGCTGGTCGTTGTTCCACCACTCGCGGTGCCACAGCACATTCTTCTCGCCCATGAAGAAGGGGCCGCTCCAGGCTTCGGCTTCGAGCGCGTCACGGAAGTCGGCGGCCAGGTCGGACCGGGTGATCGCGGGGTCGCGCAGGCCGCCGTGGATGAACAGCCAGCCGTTGACGATGGCGAACAGCGGCCGCCGCCGGATCCAGGCGCCGTAGCGGCCTCTGGGCGAGATGGCCTCGTGGAAATCGAGGCCGGCCTTGGTGAATGAATCAATGGTGTTCTGGTAATGCTGCTGCTTGGGGGGTTTCAGGGTGTTGGCCCATTTCTCGGTGGTGCCGTTCAGCAGGAGAACCTCGTGGTTGCCCAGCAGGGGAATCACCCGGCCGCCCGCTTTGGCGGCCTGGGCTTCGAGGTCCATGACCGACTCGTAGACTTCGCGGGTATAGAGGCCGCGGTCGCCGTAGTCGCCGGTGAAGATCAGGACGGCGGTGCCGCCGGTCCAGGCCAGGGCGAATTCCCTGCCGGGAACCTTCCGGGCCATGCCCACCGCCTCGAGGGAGGCGGCGAACTGCGGCCAGGCGGCGTGCAGATCGCCCACCGCCGCCACGACCGGGGCGTAGCGGATCTCGACGAAGGGCGGGTCCTTCACCCAGTCGCGGGCCTGGACCACCTGGACCAGGCAAAGCACGAGCAGGATGGCGAAGACCAGCGGGCGGCGGCGGATCATCATGGGGGCGTCTCCTCGGCCGATAGATAGCCCGGTCGTACGGACCAGCGGTTCCATGGTAACATGGAGCCGCTCCCGCGGCAATGCGACAGTCAGCCTCCAGGGCCGGACGGCGGGGGCGGCGGGGCGGTGCCGGCGGCGATCGCCCGCGACTTCTGCGCAACAGGAGGAACCATGGGAAGGGGTGTTCGCCGTCCCGTCCGGGCACCGCCGCGGCGGCGGTGGGTGCTGTTTCTGCTGTTCGCGGGGTGGGCCGTCCTTCCCGCCCTTGGCCAGGACGGGGCCGGCGAGGTGGAGCGGTTCGTCAAGGCGGCCCTGGAGCAGGTCGGTGTGACCTTGTACTACGATCCGTCCTATGTCAAGCTGGCCTACCCGGGAGGCGATGTGC
Source organism: uncultured bacterium (assembly GCA_964554555.1). GTDB lineage: Bacteria > Muiribacteriota > Ozemobacteria > Ozemobacterales > Ozemobacteraceae > Ozemobacter. The sequence goes on along the minus strand of CAZKPI010000516.1, from coordinate 1,894 downwards.
CGCCGGACCGGGGGGTCTGCACCGACGTTGTGGTGCGGGCTCTGCGGCGGCTGGGCATCGACCTTCAGCGGGAGGTCCACGAGGACATGCGGGCCGCCTTCGCCGCCTACCCGCGCCGGTGGGGCCTGACCCGACCCGACCGGAACATCGACCATCGGCGGGTTCCCAACCTGATGACCTTCTTCGCCCGGCGCGGCAAGGCCCTGCCCCTCTCGACCGACGGGGCCGACTACGCGCCCGGGGACATCGTGGCCTGGAGCCTGCCCGACGGGCGGCCCCACATCGGCATCCTGTCCGACCGCCCGTCCGGGACGGCCTCCCGCTGGCTCGTCGTCCACAACATCGGCGCCGGGGCGCAGGTCGAGGACGTCCTGTTCCAGTTCCGGATCATCGGCCACTACCGGCCTCTGCCCTGGCGCCGCGGGCACGGCCCCCGGCAGGGACGGCGGGCCGGTTCATCCGCAGGCAAGGAGGATTCTGTCATGATCATGGAGCAACTGCCCGTCGGCCCGATGTCGAATTTCACCTATGTCTTCGGCGCGGGGGAGGGCGGCGAGGGTTTCGTCGTCGACCCCGCTTTCGATGCCGACCGCATCCTGGCCTGCATCAAGCGGCACCGGCTCGACATCACCCGCCTCATCCTGACCCATCACCACAGTGACCACCTCAACGCCGCCGCCGCGGTGAAGGCCCGCACGGGGGCGAAGATCCTGGCCCATCCCGGCACCCGTCCCTTCCTGCAGGGGGCCGTTTCTCTCGACGGCACGCTGGCCGACGGCGAGGGGTTCCCGTTCGGCGACGCGGAGGTGCGGGTGATGCATACCCCCGGCCACACGCCGGGCGGCCTCTGCCTCGTGGTGGCGGGAACCTGGCTGGTGACGGGCGACACCCTGTTCATCGGCAACTGCGGCCGGACCGACCTGCCCGGTTCCGATGCCCGCGCTCTCTACGAATCCCTGCAGAGGCTCAAACGCCTGCCCGACGACCTGCTGGTGCTGTCCGGCCACGATTACGGCGAGGTGCCGTCGCGGCGGCTGGGGGAGGAGAAGGGGCGCAATCCGGTCCTGCGGGCGGCCAGCTTCGAGGAGTTCCAGGCGATCCCCTGAACCCGGCCGGGCCCGCCCCGGCTCGCCCCCGCCCGCCCGGGCGGAGGGGGGGGAACGGCGGGCGGCGGGCGGGGAATTCCCGGGTCAGATCGGCGGCGGGACGGCCGCCGCGCCCCTCACCATTCGTACGGCAGACCCTGCCGCAAGCTCCAGTAGGCGGCTTCCTTCCAGGCCGAGTCGAACTGGCCCTTCGACAACCCGAACTGGTCGCGGAGGGCGCCGTCGAGGTCCCGGCCGCCGCAGACCGCCTCGAGCAGTTTGACGAACTTCTTCAGACCGTCGTCCTTGTCGCTTCCCTTCTTGACCAGGAAGGCGACCATCAGGTAGGCCTGGGCCCGGGCGGCTTCGAGCCGGGCCGGGGCGGGGGCCGGGTCGGCGAAGATCTGGTTCAGTTCCTCGGCGGTACCCAGTTTGGCCTCGTCGCTGGCGATGCGGGCCTGGGTCGACACCAGCAGTTCCTTCAGCACGTCGTCACTGCCGCCAAGCAGTTCGGCGAGGCCCCTCTGCATCCAGGCGGTGGTGCCCAGGGTTTCGCGCGCCCCCTTGATGGTGCGCCGCATCACGGCGAGGCTCATCTCGCGGGCGAGGGAATGGAAGGGGAGCCACTGCGACACCTGGCTGGCGTCCTCCTCGCTGAGGTTCGGCTTCTCGCCTTCGAGCAGGGCCTTGATGGCGGCCGGATCGAAGAACAGGGCGGTGACGGTGAGGGTGTCGGCCGCGGGGTCGTACATGGCGACGCGACTGCCCATGCCCGCGGCGGCGATGAGCGACACCTCGATGGGTTCCTT
>CAZKPI010000515.1:0-4212 GCA_964554555.1 uncultured bacterium | reverse complement strand
CGGGTCCCGTTCTGTTCATCAAGGGGGCGTGACGGGCCCCCCACCCCCTCCCTGACAGAAGCCGGCCGCGGCCGGTCCCCATGCGAACCAAGACGACAAAAGGAGAACCCCGATGAACCCCACCCAGATGTTCGACCGTGAAGAGATGATGCGCCTGACCCGCGAAGGCATGGAAAACTCCCTCCGCTTCTTCCTGACCATCAACGAGAACCTCCTCAAGATGGGCGAGTGGCAGATGGAAAACCTGACCGAGCACAACAAGCGCGCCGTCGAGACGATCAACAAGGCTTACGAGGAGCACCAGAAGGTCAGCCGGGTCATCATGGGCCGGATCGAGACCGTGTGCCGCGAGATCATCAAGCAGGCCGCGCCGCAGGAGAAGGCGGCGGGTGCCGAGAAGTAAGACCACCAGCCCGGAAAGGAGAACCCCCATGACCGCCGCCCAGAAGAACACCCCGTTCGACCGTGAAGAGATGATGCGCCTCACCCGCGAGGGCATGGAGCAGACCCTGCGCTTCTACCTGACCATGAACGAGAACCTGCTCAAGATGGCCGACTGGCAGAGGGAGACCGTCAACCAGGCCAGCCAGCAGGGCATCGAACTGCTCAACAAGGCCTACGACGAGTATCAGAAGAACAGCCGGGTCGTGCTGTCCCGTCTGGAATCGATGATCCGCCAGGCCGCCGAGACCGCCGCCGCCCCCCAGGCGAAGGAGCACGGCAAGTAACCCCGCGGCCCCCGTCCTTCCCGTGCCGGAACCGCGGCCTGCCGCGTTCCGGCCGGGGGAAGGCCAGGGCGCCCAGTCCCGGCCAGCCATGGCGGGAGTGTCCCCCGCCCCTCCGAACCCCCGGAACCGGTCAGCCAGCCGATCCCGGGGGTTCCTGCCGTTCCAGGGTCTCGTCAGGCCGGCGGCCGTACAGCCAGACGGCGGTTCCCAGGGCCACGGCGAACCAGAGGGTGACGGCGCGGATCAGCAGGGTGGCCGACACGGCCTGTTCCCGGGCGATGCCGACGTAGAGGAACAGGCCGCCCAGGGTGCCTTCCGTGACCCCGAGGCCGCCGGGCAGGAAGGACAGGGCGCCGAGGACGGAGCTGACTGCGTGGGAGAAGATCGCGACCCCAAGCAGTTCGGGCAGGTCGACGCCGAGGGCGCGGAAGATGAAGAACAGGGCCACCCCTTCCCCCGCCCATGAGATGGCGCTCAGCGGCACGGTCAGGGCCAGCGAAGGCAGGGACAGCAGGTGCCGGGAGCTTTCCTCCAGGGCCTGGAACGACCGCCGCAGGGGGACCAGCCGCGGGAACCGGCCGACCACCGACCGGTCGAGGAATCCCCAGAAGGCGGGCCGGGAGACGAGCAGAACCAGCACGGCCAGGCCGCCGCCCAGCACGACCAGGCCGCCGGTGCCAACGGCGAAACGGCTGCTGCCCGCCAGGCCGAGGATGACCAGCCCCAGCAGGTCGGTGAGCCTCTCAGCCAGCACGATCGGGGCGGAGCGGGCCGCCGGGATGCCGTACCGGCTCCGGAGCAGAACCGATTTCATCAGTTCCCCGAGCTTGCCCGGGCTGAGCACCATGGTGAAGGCCGAGAAGAAGATCCACAGGCTGTCGCGGAGCCCGATGACGAGGCCCAGCCGCCGCAGGAAGAATTCCCACTTGAGGAACCGCAGGAGGTAATTGAAGCAGACCGCGACCAGAATGGCCCCCGCCCAGGCCGGGGAGATGGCCCCCAGCAGGCCTCCCACGCGCCGGACGTCGGTCACCAGGGCGGTGACGGTGACCGCCGCGACCAGGGCGACGAACGCCCAGAGTCCCAGGCGGGCCCAGGGGGACAGCGATGCGGACGGGCCGGGGGCGGGTGCGCGGGCCGGCCCGGGGGCGGCGCCGGCGCTGGCGGTGACGGCGTTGGAGTCCACGCCGCGGGGGTCCGCGTTGCGGAGAACGGGGTCTTGATCAGGCATTCCGGGTGGCCCGCCTTCCTGCACGGGGTGAAGGTCTGCGGGGTGGGGCCGGCGATGCGGACCGGACACCGGCCACGCCGGTGGCCCACCCCATCCCTGGATTTGAAGGTGGGTATGCTACCATGGGGGTTATGTCCCATGCCATCGCTCCCTCCCATCCTTCCCCTCGCTCCCGGGGCGGCGGGTGGTTCTGGCTGATTCTGTTCTTCCTGATCGGGGTGCTGCTGCCCGCCTGGCTGATCGATCAGCTCATCGACCAGTTCGAGGCAGAACAACACCGGATCCTGGAATTGGGCGACAAGACCCGCGCCCGCACCCTGATGGGCCGTCTCGACCGGCATCTCGACCGGGCCTCGCTCATCAGCGAGGGGCTGGAGACCTTCCGGCGCCGGATTCTCCGGAAACTGGCGGGACGCTCCCTGACCGCCGAACGGGCCGCCCTCCTGACCCGGGATTTCTTCCGGACCTTCCCCGCCTCCAGTCGGGTCTACTGGTTCGATCACGCCGGCAAGGTGGTCCAGCCCGCCGGTCTGCCGCCGGTGCCGGAGCGGGCGGCCTGGCAGGCCCTGTTCCGCAGTCTGACCGCTCCCGACCGCCTGACCCCCATGGAGCAGAGGTTGGCGGAAAACATGGTCCGGGCCACCATGGGCGAGATGGTGGATCTGCCCTACCTGCGGGAATCCCTGCACCGGCCGACCTCCCTGCTGTTCAAAGGGGAGGAATCGATGATGGCCGGTTTTCGGTTCCGGGCCGGGAGCAAAGCCAGCGGCGGGCGGGCGGGGTTTCTGGCGGTCCTGCCGGTCGGGCGGGCCAGTTTTGGCTGGGAGCTGAAACGGGCTGTGAAGCGGCTGACCACCGCCGACGAACGGGTGGGCGGCTACTGGCAGTCACGGCAGAGCGGGTATGGCGACGGGGTGGCCGAGGCGGCCGGTCTGCTCAATCCGAGCCTGATGCACGGCCTGTTCCAGCAGTTGGAGAACGGGCAGGGGTTCTGCTATCACGGGGGGTTCACCTTCCTGGCCCGCTTCTGGTCGCAGGATCCCGACCTGGTGCTGGTGGCGGCCGTGCGCCAGACCTCCGGCACCAGCCGCGTGGCCGAGCGCATTCTGGGCCTCGTGCGGTGGGGGAACCGGGGCGGCGTGGCGGCGGCGGCCGGTCTTCTGGCCGCCATGGGTCTCGGGTTCCTTGCCCCCGAGGTGCGCCTGGCCACCCGGTTCCGGCTGGGCACCGTCATCCTGACAGGGTTTCCCCTCCTGGTGCTGACCATCTGGGGCCTCGACTTCCTGATGAAATCCTCCCGGCATCACGAGCGCGAGATGGAACAACGCCTCGAGGGTCTGCTGTTGTCGGCCGAGCAGGCGGTCGCCTCGGGGATTCCCCAGGCGGAGGAGCGTCTGCGGCAGATGGAGCGCCGGGGGGAATGGGCCGACGTGCAGAACCCGTCCGACCTGCGGGCCCGGTTCCGGCGGTTCGAGGCCATGGGACTGCTGGAGCAGACCATCGCCCGGAACGGGAAACCGATCCTCTACTCCGCCCAGCAGACCCGCATTGGCGGGATGTCGGGCGACCTGGCGGTCAAATACCTGCTCGGGAAAGTCCTGGAGGCGGCGAAGTTCAACATCCCCGACCTGGAAAAGATGGCTTCCCCGGCCCTGGACGCGCTGATCCAGGGGCAGGACGTCCTGGACATCCTGCCCAACGGGCGACTGCGGGTCAACCAGTTCGGGGGTGAAGCCCGCTTCATGTACTCCCTGTTGAGCCGGACCGCCTCGGGTGACCCCGACACCCTGCTGATGCTCAGTTTCAACTTTCAGCGGTTTTGCGCCTATTTTTTCCGGGCCTGGGTGAAGCGTCTGCCGCGGGGAACGGGATTCTTCCTGCGGTCGTCCAGCCTGGCGGGGATCCGGCGCGAGCCCCGCCACCGGCGCCTGCGTGAACTGCTCGACCTCGTCGAGAACAACCCCGAACCGGTGACCATGAACCTCACCGCGAAGGGGCGGACCTATCTGGCGCGGGGCCGGCCGCTGGCCGGGCTGGGTACCGTGGGGGTGGCGGTTCTGCCCTTCGACGAATTCGGCGGGGCGTATGCCCATTCCTGGCGCCTGTTGGCCCTGTTCGGGGGAACGGCCCTGCTGGCGGCCCTGTTTTTGGCCGAACTACTGGAGTTCCTTCTGCTGGCCCCGGTGCTCGGCCTCAGCCGGGCGATGGGCGAACTGGAGCGGGGCAACTACGACGCGGCGGCCCGGGGGGTGG
>CAZKPI010000514.1:0-4215 GCA_964554555.1 uncultured bacterium | reverse complement strand
CCACCCCCGCCCCTGCCGGGGCCGCCCCCGCCTCCAGGGGTAGCCGCCGCCCGGGCAGGGACTTCCGGCCCGGGCGCGGCTGGCTCCCTCCGCCGCCACTGCCTTCACACCGGGATTGCCGGTTCCCTGCCCCCCAACCCGCCGTCCCCGGGCCGCGGCACCTGTGACCACCCGGATCGGCCTGACCTCCTTCGAGGTCGAACAACGCCGGAAGTGCCGCCCCGCCGCCCCCGCCGGTTCCGGGTCGGTCCGGCTGTGGTGGCGGATGTTCCTGGAAAAGTTCGAGGACCCCATCATCCGCCTGCTGGGCGGGACCGCCATCCTGTCCTTCCTCATCGGCCTGCCGCAGGGCGATTACGTGGAAGGCCTGGCGGTGGTCCTGATGATCCTCGCCATCACCACGGTCGGCCTGGCCGGGGAATGGCTCGCCCTCCGGCAATTCGTGCGCAGTCTGGAGGATCCCGACCAGACCTGGTACACCGTTCTGCGCGACAACGAAGCCCAGGGGGTTCCTCTGCGCGACCTGGTCCCGGACGACTGCGTCGTGCTGGAGCCGGGCGACCGCATTCCCGCCGACGGAGCGGTGATCGAGGAGGCGGGTCTGGAGGTGGCCCCGCCCCTGCCGGGCGCGGCCGGCGGCTCCCCGGGCGGGTCGGCCCAGAGCCTGGAGGGGGGGAACCGGCCGCGGGCCGGAATGGTGGTCACCGCCGGGCGGGCCCTCTGGCGTTTGGCGGCCTGGCCTGATCTGCCCAGTCCCGCCCGGGTCCTGGAAGCCGCCTGGCGCCTGGACCGCACCACCCCCCTGTGGCGGCAGACCGAAGCCTTCGTCGGCTGGGCGCCGCCCCTGGGCATGGGGGCCGGCCTGGCCATGTTCCTCGTCCTGGTGTGGCGGGAGCAGGGGCGCCTCGGCAGTCTTCTGCCGCCGTGGACGCTCTGGCTGTTCTTTTCGGTGGGCGTCGGGCTGGCCCTCGCCGCCGCCTTCTGGTGGATGCCGCCCTTGTACCGGACCCTTTCCCGGCTGGGATTCGAGGTTTCCCCCCATCCGCCCTGGCCCCTGGAGGCGGACACCGCGGGGCCCGACCCCCGCCGGGTCGGCCTGGCGGCGGCCGGGATCCTGCTGGTCATCGGCATGGCAACCGGCTTCCTGCCCCCCCACCCCGGAGCCTGGATGACCATGGCCGGATTCCGGGAAGTTCTGCGGATCCTTCTGCTGATCCTGGCGATCCTGGTGGCCGTCGTTCCCGACGGGCTGGGCATGAACGTCGCCCTGGGCCTGGTCTGGGCCGTCCACCAGATGAACGCCAGCGGGGCCCGGGTCCGGCGGATGCAGATCGTCGAATCGATCGGAGCCATCGACGTCCTGTGCCACGATCTGGAAGGGGTCATGACCCGCCTGCGGCCCCGCGTCTCACACGCCTGGCAGGAACAGGAACCGGTCCGGCATCTGGACGGCGAGACGGGCACCCTCCTGGAGACGGCGATCCGGGTCACCTGTGCCGACACCCGGTTGTGCCTGCCCGCCGGACAGCCCCCGATCGTGCTCGGGGAACCGATCGCCGGCGCCCTGCTGACCTGGCTCCACGAGCAGGGCCGCCGGCCGGGGGCGCGGCCCGCCCCGCCCGTCCCCCGCATGGTGCGGCTCGAGGCCGACCCGGGCTGGTGGGCCGCCCTGGCCTGGCCGGACGAAGACGCGGATGACCCGCAGTTGTTCGTCAGAGGCCCGGCTTCGGTTCTGGCGGGGTATTGCCGTGGGGTGGCCCGCCAGGGGAAGGTGGCCCCCGCCCCTGACACCCTGGGCCAGGTCCGCCGCCTGTGTGAAGAGGCTGAAGCACGGGGGGAACAAATCCAGGGGTTCGCCTGGAAACCGTGGGGGAAGGCCCCGATCACGCCGCGTCTCCATGACCGGGCCCTGGGCGGCCTGGCCTGGCTGGGGGCGGTCACCTGCCTCGACCCGGCCACGGACGAGTATCCCGCGGTCCGGCAGACCCTGGCCCGGGCCGGCATCCGCGTGCACCTGGTGTCAGCCCATCCCGCCCCGGTGGTCCGCCGGGTCCTCGCCGAGCTGGGCGGCGGCCTGGCGGGCGACCCGTCCCTGGTCGCCGGGGAGGCCGGGGAGGCCGGAGAGGCCGGGCCGGCGGCTGGCCTGTCCCGGGCCGAGGCGGTCCGGCGGCGCCGGGAGGGGGGAACCCTGGTCGCGGTCACCGGCTGGCGGCCTGAGGACATCCCCGTCATGGCCGAGGCCGGCATCGGCATCGCCCTTGGCCCCGCCGCCCCACAGCGGGTCAAGGAGGCCAGCGACGTGATCGTCCCTGACCTGTCCCTCCAGCCGGTGATCCGCGCGGTGGCCCTGAGCCGGGCATTCTTCCGGAACATCCGGCGGTATCTGGTCTTCCAGACGGTGGTGAACGGCCTGATCCTCGGCGCCAGCCTGCTGGGGCCGCTGTTCGGGCTGGGCTTCCCGCTCACGGTCCTGGAGATGCTCTGGGTCCATTTCCTGCTCGATTCGGTGACCGCCCTGGCCATGGCCGCCGAATCCCCCGATCCCGACATCCTCGAGGGACCCCCGGCCGACATCACCCGCCCGCTCCTGTCGCTGGACATGGCGGGGGCCATCTGTGCCCAGAGCGCCTGGGTCCTGGCAGGGTTCCTGGGATTGCAGGCGGCGCTGGGCCGGGCAGGGCTGGCCGTGGACCACGCCCGGTCCCTGTTGTTCAGCGCGTTCGTCTTCCTGGTGTTCTGGGTCCTGTGGTCCTGCCGGTGGTTCGGCACGCGGCAGGCTCACCCCAACCGGGCCTGGGACAACCCCCTGTTCTCCGCGATGGCGGCGTTCATCCTGATCGGCCAGATGGCCATCGTCCAGCTGGGGGGCCGGTTCTTCCAGACCGTTCCCCTCGTCAACGGCGAATGGCTGGCCCTGCTGGCCGGGACCGGGGCCTATGTGGGGGCGTTCCACCTCCTGTGGTCCCGCCTCTCCCCCGCCGCGAAGGAGCCCTGAGCCAGCCGGCACGGGGTCGGACGCCCGGGCAGGAGGGCCCGTTCAGCGCCGGCAGGAGCGGTCTCCCGACGGCCGCGACCGCGGGAACCCCCTTTCGAGCCTGGAGGACCGCGCGCCAGGGGCGGTTCACGCACGGCCCGGGGTCTCTTCGCCCGGCGGCCCGGCCGGGGCCCAACCCGTCAGAGATCGAACAGGGTGCCGCGGCCAAGCCGCCGGTCGGGGTCGAGCGCCCGCCGGAGCCGCTTCATCTCCTCGAGGGCGGCCGGCCCGAACTGGACGGGCATGAGGTATTTCTTCAGCTTCCCGATGCCGTGCTCGGCGCTCACCGAGCCGCCCATCGCCACGACCCGGCGGGCAAACCCGGCATAGAGGTCGCGACCGCGCCCGTAGTCCTCGGGATCGCGGGGAACGATGTTGACGTGCAGGTGGTTGTTCCCGATGTGGCCGAAGATGTAGTGGGAAAGCCCCGCCGCGCGCAGTTCGGCCTCGTACAGGGCCATCACGTCGCCCAGGTGCCGGTCGGGCACCGCCATGTCGGTCGCCAGCTTGGTGAGGCCCGGGTACGTCTCGCGCACCCGCGCGACCAGGGCGTTGATCGTCTCGGGCAGGGCATGCCGGATCCGCCGGAGGCGGCCGAGATCGACCCCGCCGACGCCCGCCAGACTGGCGTCGGCATCCCCCCCCGCGTCGGTGATCAGGCGGCCCACCGCCTCCAGCGGGTCGGCCACCCCCTTCTTCAGCCGCAGGCCGGTGAAGACGGCCACGGTCGCCCCCCCCGGCAGACGGTTCGACACCTCCCCGGGCAGGACAGCGCCCTGCAGGAGCCCCAGTGAAGCGGCATCCATGTATTCGAGCGCCTCGACCACGAACTCCGGTTCCTCGCGGTGGGCCCGCATCAGGTCGACATACCGGCAGGCCTCGCCCGCCCCGGGGAACAGGGCCACGACCTCCGCCTCGGGCCCGTCCACGGGGCGCAGGGCGATCTCGACCGCGGTGATGACCCCCAGCGTGCCTTCCGAACCGATGAACAGGTCGACCGGATCGACCGGGCCGCTTCCCCCCGGGGCCGTGAAGTAGCCCGCCGCATGCTTGGTCGGGGGCAGGCCGTAGACCGGGGCGGGAAGGTGGGTCGCGGTGCCGTCGGCCCGCCGCAGGGTCCAGCCGTGGCCGGCCCGCCCCGGGCACGCCCCGCGGGCCAGGTCGAGCACGGTGCCGTCCGC
>CAZKPI010000513.1:0-4217 GCA_964554555.1 uncultured bacterium | reverse complement strand
TTGGTCGTGGCGACAGCTACTTCATCCATGGCGGCACCCACCTTCTGGTCGAGAGATGAACGAACGGTGCCTCTATCGGTCGATTGCCGGAATTGGATGAGAACGGAACCGCTCCTTCCCCCGCTCTCCCCCGGCGCCGCCCCCCGCCAGGAGGAATCGCCCGGTTCCCAGCGCGGGCCGGGGGGCGGTCGGGCTGATGGTTCTTCTTGACACCCCAGGTACGGACCACTAGAATACGTGGTTGAGGCGTACCGGGATGACCCGGCAAGGTTGAGTGCGCGTCCGTCCCCGAGGGCTGGGGGCGGCCGGCAAGGAGGGTGGCCGTGGCTTCGTTGATCCGACAGATCTTTCTGAAAGTGGCCAACGAGCGGGATTCCGAGCTGGAAGCCTGCGAGATGTTGGACTCCTTTGCCAAGAAATGCGACTTCCTGCCCGAGTCGATCGACGAGATGCGCCTCGCCTTCATCGAAGCCATCATCAACGCCAAGGAGCATGCCCCCAAGAACCAGCCCGAAGGCGGCGAGACGGACGTCTACACCACCTTTGCCTACGACGGCGAGCTCCTGACCATCCAGGTCCGCGACTTCGGCCAGGGGTTCAACCCCACCCAGGTCGAGAAACCCGACATCAAGAAAAAGCTCAAGTCCTCCAACAAGCGTGGGTGGGGGCTGATGCTGATGGAAAAACTCATGGACGGCGTGGAGATCGCCTCCTTCCCGCCCTCCGGCACCCTCATCAAGATGGTCAAGAAGCGGCTCAAGATCGACCCGCCCGATTCAGGCGACCTGATCCGGGAACGCAAGCGTATCGAGCGGCTGAAATACATCCTGGGCAGTTTCATCGACCTGAGTTCCTTTCTGTGCCAGAACCGCGACCTGGAGACCGGTCTGCGGTCGATGCTCCGCATCCTGCTGGGCACCCTCGGCGTCTCGCGCGGCGCCATCTACATCGCCGAACCCAGCAAGGACGGCATGCACTGCATCGTCGACATCAAACTGCGAGCCAAGGAGAAGGTTCCCCACCTGCAGTTGTCGGCCAGCGAGATGGCCAACCTGGTCAGCCAGGAGAACCTCGAGGTCTCCTCGGTCATCGCCCGCCTCAATCCGACCTTCTTCCAGACCTTCACCAAGGAGGAGGCGGAGCAGGTCTACCTGCTGAAGGCCGATACCGAGATTCTGGGCCTGCTCGTGCTGGGGGCCCGGTTCCGCGTCGAGGACAACGAGGCCTACGACGGCGACCTGCTCAGCACCTTGTCCCGCAACATCTCCTCGGCCATCAACACCTTCCGGCTCATGGAACAGCTGAAGTCGGCGAACAATGAACTCGACACCCGCGTGAAGGAACTGAGCGCGGTGCGCGATGCCAGCCATACCATCTCCTCCGAGCTCGAGATGGAGAACCTGCCCTTCACCGTCGAGCGCATCTTCCAGAACGTCATGAAGGTGGGCAAGTTCTCGCTCGCCCTCCACGACCCGAGCGAAAACCGGTATGCCCTGTGCCAGACCGGCCGGGAACTCCCCCAGTATCTCGACCTCTGGTCATCGCCCATCTCCCGGTTCGTCGCCCAGAAGATGACCCCGCTCTTCGTCCCGGACCTCACCAAAGAAAAGCGGTTCCAGTTCCCCCGCGCCAAGAACTACGCCACCAGCTCCTTCATCGTCATCCCCGTGGTCATCCAGGACGAAGCCCTCGGCATGGTCAACCTGACCGATCGCACCGACGGCCAGCCCCTGACCGAGCGCGACTTCAACCTCGCCCAGCTCCTGTGCGCCCAGCTGGGCATCGCCCTCAAGAACGCCAACCTGTACAAGCTCGGCATCACCGACGGGCTGACCCACCTGTACACCCAGCATTACCTGAAGATGCGCCTGGCCCAGGAGATCTCCCGGCTCCGCCGCATCAAGTCCCCCCTCTCCATCATCCTCATGGACATGGACCAATTCAAATCGATCAACGACACGCACGGCGACTTCGTCGGCGACCAGGTCCTGTCGAAGGTCGCCAACACCATCAAGCGCCAGCTCCGGTTCAACGACATCCCCTGCCGTTGCGGCGGAGAGAAATTCGCCATCATCCTGCCCGACACCCACCTGCAGGGCGCGGTCACCGTGGCCGAGAAACTGCGCTCGCTCGTCGAGGCGCAGAAGATCATGCACCACGCCACGGAGCTGAAGGTCACCGCCAGCTTCGGCGTGGCCCCCTTCGAGATCAACATGAGCCTCGAACAGCTCCTCGAAGCCGCTGAACAGCAGTTGCGGGAGGCCAAGGCCAAGGGCGGGAATGTCGTCCTCGGACAACCGCCCGCCGCTGAGCCCAGGGTCTGACCGTCCCGCCCGCCGCCGCTCCGGCCGCGCCTGCCACCCGTTTCCGGAAGGCCGCCCCCCACACCAAAAGCCCCAAAAGCCCGAAAGCAAGCCCCCCGGTCCGTTGCGGGCCGGGGGGCTTCGGCGGCAGAACCCGGAAAGGCCGGGCGGGGGCTCTCAGTCGAGCCGGGCCAGCCGGGCGGGATACCCGTCGGCGGGCGGAGGAGGCGGATTCTCGATGGTGTACAGGGCGGCCGCGGGGTTGACCAGGCCCAGGCCGGTTTCCATGTCGATCCCGGCGGGGCCGAGGTCCTGGGTGGTGGTGGCCAGGGCGTCGAGCATGGTCTGGATGTCGTCGTCGGGCCGGGCCTGCCGCATCTGGGCCCAGATGCCCGCGAAATGGGCGGCGCCCTGCAGGGTGCCGGAGCCGTAGCGGTAGCCGCCGTCGGCCGAGGGGCCGAAGATGCTGACCCCGGGCTCGGCCAGGTCGGGCTTGGGAATGGGAACGGCATCGACCACGCCGGGGCCCATCCCGGAGAAGCCGGCCCGGTTCTTCCATTGGTCGAGGGCCCCCACGGTCAGGACCTCGGGCAGGGCGGCCATGCCGGTGATCCGGCTGGCGACGTTGCCGGCGGGAACGATGGGCAGGATGCCGGCGGTCCGGCAGGCGGCCAGGGCCTCACGGATGGGACGGGGGGCGGGGCCGTTGAAATCGAGGCAGAGCAGAATGGCCGTGGGTTTTCGGTCGGAGAAGGGTTCCATGACCCACTGGATGGCGGCCAGGAGCTCCTGGGCATTGACCTTGCCGCGGGACACGGTTGCGAGGGAGATCGACAGCTGGTGGGCCACGCCCTGGAATTTCCCGGGGGAGTCGCCAGCCAGGACACCGAGGGGGTGGAGGAGCATCAGGTCTTCGATCGTGCCGCCGCGGTGGGCGGGTTCCCCGAAGTATTTCGCGAAGGAGATCTTGCCCTGCAGGCAGGGGTGGTTGATGGGGAGATCGGGGCCGATGACGCCGACCAGGACGTTCTTTCCCGTTAGCTGGCGTTCCTGGAGGAGAGCCGTGGAGCCGGACATGGCGAGGTTCCAAGCATTGGGCGGCGGGGACCGGCCGGCCGGCGCGGCCGCGGGAGCCGCGGGAGGCCGGATGGGCTCGGCGGCCTGATCGAGGGTCTCAGACCGGAGAGTGGGGTAGTCGGCCAGCAGGGAGGCCAACTCGGCATCGGTGAGATCGACGCACACCCCGCGGGCGGCCCATACGGCCAGAGACCGGGAATGGCCCCGGGCGGCCAGGATCCGCCGGATGCTCTCGGCCACCTGGTTTCCCTCGGCCTGGAGGGCCCGCAGGGCCCGCAGGGGAGCAGGAACCGCCGCGACCGCCTCGGCCACCCGGTGGTGGTCGACGGCCTCGGCGAGGGTGAGGAACCGGGTCAGGGGCCGTTCCCCGGCCGCCCCGGCCAGGGGCCAGACCGCCCCGGCCAGGACGGCCAGCAGGACACCCAGGGTCACTCCCCGGGGGGAGCACTTCCCGTAAGACATCTCTCAACCACCTCTGGCGGAATTCTCTCTAGGTATCGGCGCGTCAGGTCATTCAGCGGAGATGCCGGTCACCACTTCTTCGCCGGTGGGCTCGTGCAGGATCTCGTAGGTCTTGCCGCAGACTTCCCAGGGGCCGGTGGACCACCCGGAGACCTTGGCGCGAAGCAGTTCGAACCAGATCTTGTTGACCTCGAACTTGCGGTTGGTCTTGGTGGTGATGGTCTTCACCCGGACGAAGGAGACCTTGGCCACGAAGATGGGGGTGCCGTTCATGTTGACTTCGTATTTCTCGAGGACTTTCAGGTCCTTGATGGCGCCGGCGCCCGCCATGCTGGACAGGATGTTCAGCAGGCCGCGGGTGACGGCGACCTCGAC
>CAZKPI010000512.1:939-4220 GCA_964554555.1 uncultured bacterium | reverse complement strand
CCCCTTCCTTCCCGGAGGATGCGCACCTCCGGCCCCTGTCGGCCCGGCAGATGGTGCCCCGCACCTGCGCCATCCACGCGCGCTCACTCCCCGCCCCGGCCCGGGTCTACCTGGCCCCGCAGGCCCTGCCCGTCCTGACCTGGTCGACCGACCTGTATCTGGGCTTCCTGTTCTCGACCATCAGCCGCCTCCGCCAGGCCTTCGCCCGCTCGCTGGAGCACCCGGCCCCCAGGCCGGTCGATCACCTCCAGGTGGAGCGGCCGCTCGGCCGGGGCGCCGATGTCAAAAAATTCCTGCGGGAAAGGGTTGCCTACCGTGACCTTTCCCGGCTAAAATCCGCCCGAATGTCGGTGCCGCGGGACAAACTCGTCTTCGACTTCCAGCGGCACCGCCTGCAAACCATTTTCAAGACCTTCGGTGATTCCATCTCCTCGATGTACTCCCGGCTCGAACGAATGCTGCAGCCCTCTTCCCCGCCACAGGAAGAGCCTCCGGCCAAGAAACCCACCGGTCCACAGGAGGACGTATGAGTCTGAAACGCACCTATCTCCAGGACGAGGCCAACACCCACTACAACCTGGGCATCGCCTACTACACGAAGGGGCAGTATGAACTGGCCATCTCCGAATGGATCCAGTCGCTGATCAAGAACCCCCAGAACAGTGAGGCACGTTTCAAGCTCGGCGTCGCCTACTACCAGCTGAACCGGATCGACGAAGCCCTGAAGGAATGGGAGATCGCGGTCTCTCTCGACCCGAAGAATTTCGAGGTTCTGCACAACCTCGGTATCGCCTATTACAACAAGGGCGACGATGCCAAGGCCATCGAGAACTGGGAACAGTGTCTCGAGATCCGCCCCCACGACGCCGAGATCCACTTCAAGCTCGGCATCGCGCACTACAACCTGGGCAAGGAGGACCGGGCCATCGCCCTGTGGGAAAAGGCCTCCAACCTGAACCCCGAGGATTCCGACGTCTTCTTCCGGCTCGGCGTGGCCTATTACAACAAGGGCCTCGACGACAAGGCGGTCATCGCCTTCTCGAAGGCCATCGAGCTGAACCCGAAAAACAGCGAGGCCCACAACAACCTCGCCATCGTCTACTACCGGCTCGAAATGTTCCCGCAGGCCATCGACGAGTGGAAGAAAGCCCTCGCCCTCAACCCCCGCCAGCCCGAGATCTACAACAACCTCGGCAACGCCTTCAGCAAGCTGAACCAGCACCGCGAGGCGATCGAGATCTGGCAGAAGATCCTCGAGATCACCCCCGCCAACGCCGAAGTCTACTTCAAGCTCGGCTCAGCCTACGCCAAGCTCGACGACCTCGACCGCGCCATCGAGTGCTGGCAGCAGTGCATCTCGATCAACCCCAACGACATCGAGGCCCATTTCAACCTGGGTGTCGCGCACTACAACACCGGCAACTTCAAGAAGGCCATCACCTACTGGAACACCGTGCGCGAGAAACGCAGTGAGGACGCGGACATCTGCGAGAAGATCGGCAACGCCTACTGCGGCATGGAGGATTTCGCCGAGGCCGCCAAGTTCTGGAACCGCGCCATCTCCTACGTGCCCGACGATCCACAGCTCCACCACAAGCTGGGCATCGCCTACAGCAAGCTGAACAAGACCCAGGAGGCAGTCTTCCAGTGGCAGAAGGCGGTCGAGCTCGACCCCAACCACTTCGAGGCGCATCACAACCTGGGCATCGCCTTCTACAACCTCCAGCGGTTCGATGAGGGACTCCGGGAATGGGAGAAGGCCCGCGACCTCAACCCCACCGACGCCGACATCTTCTTCAAGCTCGGCCACGTCTACCGCCAGTAGCGCCGCCTCGACGACGCCATCGCCTCCTGGAAAAAGGCCATCGAACTCGATCCCAACAACCCCAACACCCATTTCGTCCTGGGCAACGCCTTCGACGAGAAGGGCCTGCTCGACGACGCCATCCTGTCCTGGCGCCGGGTGGTCGATCTCGCCCCCAACGACGTCGATGCCCACAACAACCTCGGCATCGCCTACTTCCAGAAGAACCTGTTTGACAAGGCCATCGCCGAATGGGAGGACGCCATCCGCATCACCCCCGAGAACGGCGAGCTGTACAACAAGCTCGGCATCGCCTACATCAAGATGGACCTGTTCGAGAAGTCGGTGGAGTGCTGGGAGAAAGCGCTGAAGTACAAACCCGAGGATTCGGACATTTTGTCGAATCTTGCCACCGCCTACCACAACCGCGAGATGTACGACAAGGCGATCGAGATCTGGAAACGCGTCATCAAGTACAACCCGCAGGATGCCGAAGCCCGCAACCAGCTGGGCATCGCCTACTACAACAAGGGCATGTACGACCAGGCGATCGAGCTGTGGAAGAAGGCCATCGAGCTCAACCCGAAGGACGCCGCCGCCTACTACAACATCGGCACCGAGGAGTTCGAGAAGGGCCGCATCAACGAGGCCATCACCGCCTACCGCCGCGTGCTCGAGATCGACCCGAAGTTCACCCAGGTCTACTACAACCTGGCCATCATCTACGCCCGCAAGCGTCTCTTCCGCGACGCCATCGACGCCGCCCGCCGCTTCCTGCAGACCACCCCCACCGGGGTCGAGGCCGAAAACCTCAAGACCCTCGTCGAACAGTGCGAGCAGGAGATGGAGCAGTCGGCCGAGGTCTGAGCCCTTCCTTCAACCACCTCCCCCGCCTCACCCCCGGCGCCTCCCCCGCGGAGGCGCCGGTTGCCTCTCCGCCGTCCCCTGCGGTCATCGGGGACGGGATCCGGGGAAAAAGCGGGGCGGGTCAGCCGGCGAGGCGCGGAACGGGGGATTCCCGCCCCGCCACCCGTGGCGGGGGGGCCGGCCGCAACCGCACCGGGCCGGCTTCCCCGGCCGGGCCCCGGTCAGGCGGCGGGAGGGGCGGCAAAGGCGGCCAGGGCCTCGGTGCGGTCGGCATGGACGGGGATCTTGCTCCCCAGCCGGACCATGCGGAACAGCGTCTGGACGTGGGGCCCGGGCCGGCACAGGCGCAGTTCCCCGCCGCCGGCCTTGCCGGAAGATGCCCAGAATCACCCCCAGGCCCGTGCTGTCGAGGAACTGGATCTTCTCCAGGTCGAGCAGAACCCGGGAACCCGGCGCCAGGTGCGCATCGGTCTCCAGCCGGAAGGCCGCCGCATTGGCAGCGTCGAGCCGGTCGATGGTCGGGGCCAGGATGGTGACGCGGTCGGCGGTTTCCACGGTCAGCATGTCAGGGCTCCTTGGCGCGGCCGGGGGCGGCCGCGAACTTGATCAG
>CAZKPI010000512.1:0-911 GCA_964554555.1 uncultured bacterium | reverse complement strand
ATGACCTCGTCGACCGCTTCGCGGATGATGTAGAGCCCGAGGCCGCCCTCGCGGCCCTGGGTGAGGTCCGGCTCGGCGACCACCGGCGGCGTGAACTCGGGGCCGTCATAGAGAAGCCAGACCTCGAGCCGGTCCTCGAAGGTCCAGACCTGGACCCGCAGGCGCGCCTCGGCGCGGCCGGCCAGCCCGTGCAGGATGATGTTGGCCGCCCCTTCGCTGGCGGCCAGCACCAGCGCGGCCAGCCGGTCGGGATCGAGGATCTCGCGGGCGGCGCGGTCGTGCGTGACCTGGATGAACTCCCGCAGGGGGGCGAGGTTTTCCAGGTCGGCCGCGAACTCGGCCTCGGCGCACGAGGAGCCTGACCCGGCCGGAGTCTCCCGCGCGATGCGGACCACGACCACGGTCAGATCGTCGTCGAACTTCCGCGAGCCGGTGAAGTCGACCACCCGCTGGTGCAGGGCCTCGAGCAGGTGGTCGGGGGGAAGGCCCGACAGGTCGCGGATGGCCTGTTCCAGGCGTTCCGTCTCGAACATCTCGCCCGCCGGGTTGGCCGCCTCGGTCAGGCCGTCGCTGTAGAAGACCAGGATGTCGCCCTCCTGCAGGGACGCCTCGCCCTCGGCGTAGACCTCCTCCTCGTCGAACCCGAGCGGGCTGTTGTCGGCCGACAGCCAGTCACATCGCCCGGTGGCGGGATGGAAATGCAGGGCCTTGGTGTGGCCGGCGTCGACGAAGGTCAGCCGCCGCGCCTCCAGGTCGAACCGGGCGAAGCAGAGGGTCAGGAAACGCTGGAGGTGGATCAGCTGGCGCGTCAGGTAACGGTGGGCCAGGTTGGTCAGCGCGGCCGGGGCGGGCACCCCGGGCGGGGCCGGAGGAGAGGCCGGAGGGGCGGCCGGCGCCGTGGACGGACGGGG
>CAZKPI010000511.1:0-4234 GCA_964554555.1 uncultured bacterium | reverse complement strand
CGGAGAACCCCCTTTGGGGACAGACGACGAACAGCCCCTGTCCATCCTCGAACTCAATTTCTTCGAAACCACCAATTTCTTTTTGGGCATCCTCATCCAAAAGGCCTGGATCGCCCTTGGCCTGGTGGGCAACCCGGCCACCGGCCAGCTTGCACGCGATCCCCAGGAGGCCCGCCGCCTCATCGACCTGATCACGGTCATCGCCGACCACCTGAAGGGGAAGTGGGAGCATCCCATGCTCGAGTCCGAACTGCAGACCCAGCTCACCAACCTGCGCCTCCAGTTCGCCAAGCTCCCCAGGAATCCCTGACCCGCCGGGAGAAACCATGCCAGAGAAATCCCGCTTCCAACTCCGGGTCGAGGAGACCCTCGGCCGCTACATCGACCGCTTCATCCGGTATTCCGGCTCCCCCAACCTGCCCGCCGACCACCGGGAACTTCTGGCCGGCACCTTTCTGTATCTCCTCGATGAAGACGACCTGGTTCCCGACCAGGTACCCAACATCGGCTATCTCGACGACCTGATGGTCTTCGTCGCCGTCGCCCGGCACCTGGTCGGGGAAACCGGGGGGGCCGCCCCCACCCCGCCCGCCATCGGCCTCGCCGAGCCAGGGGTCATCGAACAGGACCGGGCCTTTCTCGAAAAGAACAAGGGTCTTTTGTTCTCGCGGTTCGACCTGTCCATCGACACCATCCGGGCGAAAGGCCGCGAGGCCGTCGCCCAGCTCGGCGACCTCTGCCGGCAGATCAAGGAAAAATATCCCCATCTCGGGAGGGTAGAAGAATGAACCGGTTCCCGCTTTGCCTCCTGGCCGTCGTCGTGGCCGTCCTCCTCGCTCCCGCCGCGTTTGCCGCGGCCGATGAACTCGCCGTCTTCACCCCGCTGGCGGAGATCGTGGGCGCACCCCAGCGTTTCGCCGACCAGTTCGTGTCCGTCCGGGCCACGTTCCAGGGCTGGCACAACGCCCCCGGGGCCCCGCCGGTCACCCGTTCCGACTGGGTCATCCAGACCCCGGACGGCGCGGCCCTCTACTGCACGGGCAAGTTCCCCGACAACCTGCGGCCCGAAGACCCGGCCGCCCGCGGCCGCCCCGTCACCGTCCTGGGCAAGGTCTGCCTCTCGGGGTCCGGCCAGCCGTATCTGGCCGTCTCGGAGGTCGAGGTCACCCAGCCCACCGTCGAACGCATGGTTTCGGTCTCCCAGATCCTGTTTGACCCGCTCGGCATGCAGGGCCAGACGGTCGGCCTGCTGGGTGTCCTCGCCAAAGGATTTGGCCATCGCGGCAACCGCATCTACCTCCTGGCCGACCCCACGGGGGCCATCACCCTCGAGCGCCTGCCCAAGCTGTATCCGAAGGGAACCATCCTTCGCCTGCGGGGCCTGGTGGGCACCAACGAGGACGGCCTGCCCATCGTGAAGAACGTCGAGATCGTGTCGGCGAAGCTCTGACCCCGGACGGCCGAACGGGCCCTGGTCCCCGCACGGACCGGGGCCCGTTCCTGTGTACGGCCCGCAGATAGAGCCGGCGCGCGCGGCGGTGGGTGCCGCGGTGACCTGGGTGCTTTTCTGCGCGGGGCCGGGGCCGGGCCGGGGCGCGCGGGGAGGTCTTCCCCAACGCGGAGACCGGGTCAGGTCGAAGGCTGGATCTTCTCGGGCTTGTGCCGACGGAACAGCCCGGCAACCTTGCGGAACAGGTACATGAACGGGCCGTAGGCGGCAAAGCCCCAGCAGACAAGGAACAGGCACAGGGGCGGGAAAACCACGAGGAAGGCCAGGAAGGCCAGCACCAGCAGTCGCCGCTGGGCCGTGGTGCGCTTCGTCTTCTTCATGGCGGGATATTCGATGGTGCTCACCATGAGGAAGGAGGTGAACAGGACGATGGCGGGAATCATGGGATCAGGGATGCGGAAGAAATTGAAGAACTGCATCTCGCAGATGGTCATGGTGCAGAGGATGCCGGCCCCGCCCGGGATGGGAAGACCGGTGAAGACGTCGCGGTCGGAGGGCGGGGTGATGTTGAACCTGGCCAGGCGCAGGGCTCCGCACAGGACGAAGATCCCGGTGACGACCACCCCAACCACCGGCAGGTCGGACAGATACCGCCGGAACACCAGAAAAGCGGGTGCCACGCCGAAGCTCACCAGGTCAGCCAGGGAATCGAGCTCGGCCCCGAACTTCGAGGTCACCGAGGTCAGCCGGGCGATCCGCCCGTCGAGACTGTCGCAGATGACCGCCAGAACGATCACCCAGCTGGCGGCCAAAAATTCGTCCTGGGAGGCGAAGATGACCGAAAGGTAGCCGCACAGCAGGTTGAGCGAGGTGAGGATGTTGGGAAGGATGGACAGGTGGCGGAGGGCTGACCGCGGCGGCGGAAGAGGGGGAGCGGACGGCTCGCCCGGCCGGGCGGCAACACCCTCGCCGGGCGCGGCCCCGGCGGGGACGGCCGGCTGGCTCTCAGGACCGATAGGCGATGGCGGTTGATCCACCTTGCACCTTCTGACCGACGGTCACGGCGATCCGGGCGGAGAGGGGCAGGAACAGGTCGGTGCGCGATCCAAACCGGATCAGGCCGATCCGGTCGCCCCGGGCCACCAGGTCGCCGGGGTTGGCCCAGCAGACGATGCGGCGGGCGATGATGCCGGCGATCTGCCGCACCATCACTTTGTAGCCCCCGTCTTCGATGCCGACCGAGTTCTGCTCATTGTCGAGGGAGGCCTTGGGGACGTTGGCGGGGAGGAACCGCCCGGGGTTGTACTGGCGCCAGGTCACCTTGCCTTCGATGGGGGCGCGGTTCATGTGCACGTCAAAGATCGACAGGAAGATGCTGATCCGCTGGGCGGGCCCGTCCAGGAACGGCACCTGCTCGATCCGCTCGATGCCCACCACCCGGCCGTCGGCGGGGGACACGATCACCCCTTCCCCCGACGGGATGGCACGCTCGGGATCGCGAAAGAAATACAGGGAAAAGCCGGCCAGGAGGGCGAACACCGCGCTTGCCCACCGGCTGAGCCGGCGGAGGGCCAGGCTGATCACCCCGAACAGGGCGACAAACCGGAAGCCTTCGGGATGGATCGGACTGTGCATGGGAACGGCTCCTGGCAAAAGTGGCCCGCGGAAGGGGCGCCTTCATTATAGAGGGGGGGCTGGGCCCTGTCAAACCGCCGCGTCCGCCCTTCCGCCCGGCCTGCCCCGGGGCTTTGCTTTCCATCCGGCGGATCGATTAGAATGCCGCATCCCCTTCCGGAGAGGCCCTCCCCATGAACAACCCCCGCCGCACCGTCGCCGTCATCGTTCCTGTCTTCAACGAGGAGGCAGTCCTGCCCGTCTTCTTCGGCCGGATGGCCGGGGTTCTCGACCGGCTCGCCCCCGTCTGCGACGGTACGGTCTACCTGATCGACGACGGCAGTCGCGACGCGTCGTGGCGGTTGATCACCGCCCAGGCGGCGGCCGATCACCGGTTCCGGGGGATCCGTTTCTCGCGCAACTTCGGCCATCAGGCGGCCATCTCGGCGGGGTATGAACTGGTTCCGGGTGATGCCCTGGTGACCATCGATTCCGACCTCCAGGATCCCCCCGAGGTGATCATCGATCTCGTCAAATCCTGGCAGGAAGGAAACAAGGTGGTGCTGGCCATCCGCCGCAAACGGGAGGGGGAGACGTGGTTCAAGCTCTGGACCGCCCGCCTGTTCTACCTGCTGTTGAACCGGATCGCCGAAAGCGACGCCCCGGAGGGGGTCGGCGACTTCCGCCTGCTGGACCGGCAGGCGGTCGAGGCCCTCCGCCAGTTCCCCGAGAGCCACCGCTACGTGCGCGGCCTGGTCGGCTGGCTCGGCTTCCGGCGCGGCATCGTCGAATACGACCGCGAGGCCCGCGCGGCCGGCGAGACCAAATACCCGTTCTTCAAGATGCTGCGGCTGGCCACCGACGCCGTCGTCTCCCTTTCCTCTTTTCCCCTGCGCATCGCCTACGCCCTCGCCGTCGTGCTGATGAGCCCGTTCCTCATCTACCTGGTGTACACGTTCATCCTGCACGTCTTCTACCACAAGGAACTGGTCCAGGGCTGGACCTCGCTCATCCTCGCCACCATCCTCTTCGGCTCGTTCAACCTGCTGATGCTCGGCATCCTGGGCGAATACATCGGCCGCATCTATTCCGAGGTCAAGCGGCGGCCCATCTTCCTGGTCGAGGAAGTGGCCGGGGAAACCCCCGCCCCGCCGCCCACCGCCACGGTCA
>CAZKPI010000510.1:0-4238 GCA_964554555.1 uncultured bacterium | reverse complement strand
TGGTCGGCGGCATCGGCATCATGAACATCATGCTCGTCTCGGTCACCGAACGCACACGCGAGATCGGCATCCGCATGGCCATCGGAGCCCGGTCCCGCGACATCCTGACCCAGTTCCTCGTCGAGTCGGTCACCCTGTCGTGCGTCGGGGGCTTTTTGGGAATCTGCCTTGGCATGGGCCTCACCAGCATCATCTCCCGGTTCACCCAATGGCAGGTGTATGTCTCCCTGCCCGCGATGGTCGTCGCCGTGACCTTCTCGGCGGCGGTCGGCATCTTCTTCGGCCTGTATCCTGCCTGGAAGGCCTCCCAGCTCGACCCCATCGACGCCCTGCGCTTCGAGTGACCCCCCGGCCGGGCCACGCCGGAGGCCGGGTCTAGCGGGAGACCGCGGCGGCCGGGGGAGGCCCGGGGGGGCAGGACCGTGCCAGGCCCGGTTCCTCGAGCAGGCCGGGGCGGAGCCCTTTCAGCACGCCGACGATGATCAGCATGGTCAGCCCGCCGGCGAAGCCGTTGTTGTAGAGGTTCAAAAAGCCGTGGATCTGCCCCACGTGCATGGCCATCGGCAAATGCAGGGCCCCGGCCACGAACCCGGCGACGGCCCCGAACCGGCCGCAGAAGGGCGCCAGCGTGGTGCACATCAGGGCCGCCAGCAGGGGCCCGGGATCGGCCGGAGACCAGATCTTGGGCAGGCAGACGACGAACACCCCCGCCATGATCGGCAGGCAGTTGCCGGGGTGCTTGCCGAGGGTGCCGAACCCCGACAGGGCCAGCAGGCCGGCGATGACCGGCCCGTTGACCGCCCCCCCCACCAGCCGGACATACAGAAGGCCCAGCAGGCCCAACACGCCCATGTTGACCAGGGTGCCGCCCCACCCCGCCAGGGCGATGAAGTCAGAGGGAAGACGGCCGCAACAGGCCAGGATCCTGCGCCAGCCGCACCAGGCCCCGCCTTCCAGCAGGCCCAGCAGAACCAGGAACAGAAAAAAGGTGCCCATCAGCCAGGTCAGGGGAACCGTCCAGGCGGTCGACCAGGCCGCCGCCGGCTGGTTCTCCAGACCAAAGCCGCGCATGGTCATGGCGCAGACGATGCCGATGAACCCGCCCGCCGTCCCGACGTTGTACAGGTTGTAGCCAAGGTGCAGGGAATAGACATGTCCGGCCAGGGCCGCCATCAGGAACCCCGACCCCACGCCGAGGCCGATGCCAAGCGCGAGCCCGGGGCCGCCCAGCCCGGCCCCGAAGGCATACTGGCTGACAATGGGCGCCAGCGTCGTGCCCAAAAACAGCGGGGCCACCAGCTCCCGGAGCGGGCGGCCGGCCGCCCGCGCGTACAGCACCACGCCGAAAAACGGCGGCCAGACATTGAACGTGTTCTTCCCCGCCAGCCCGAACCCGATCCACAAAAACAGGCACAACACCTCGTAGCCGGGCTTCCCCGGCCGCAGAAGCCGCATGATGACCAGTCCGGCCGCGCCCAGCAGGGCCGCGTTGAGGAACGCACCGGCCGGCCGGGCCGCCGCCAAAGCGTCGAGCCCGACCAGGCTGGGGGAGACCATCAGAGCCCGCCATTGCCCGACGGCCAGCTCGAGAGGTTCCTGACCCAGCGAGAACCCGAGGAAGAACAGGACCAGCAGAAGGGGCGGCCACAGGTGCACGAACTCACCGACGGGCGGCACCGCCCGTTGGGTCTCCCCGCCGGCCGGGGGCAAGGGGTCACGACAGGGGCATGAACAGCCGGTCCCGTTCATGGCCGCCGGTTTTCCCTTGGGTGTCCGCCATCTTGCGGCGCGCGGCTCGGCGGCGGCGCGCATCTTTCAGCGGTGACCGGAAGATTCTCTCGGCCACCCGGCGGGCGGCCTGGCCGGAAGGCCAGAAGCGGCCTGGGACGGCGCCGAGCGCTCAAGGCGCGGCCGCCGTTCCCGAGGCGGTTGCGGTCTTCGGGTCCCCCGCGGGCCCTTCGACGGGGGACGACGCGGCCGGCCCCGCGGTTGGCATCAAGGCGGGAAGCCCATCGGCGACCGGACCGGCGGCAGGCGCGGGAAGATCTTTGGAGGTCTGAGCCTGGGCCTCCAGGGCCCAGCCTGCCATCTCGGGGGGGAACCGCCCCACCACGCGATCGAGGGTGGCATGGGCGATCCGCTCGTCGAAAGAGGCGGTCACGAAACTGCCGCGCGCACTGGTGTAGCCGGTGCGGGCGTCGGTCAGCTCGATCGGGGAGCCCACCCCGGCGTCGTAGCGGCCCTCGGCCAGAAACAGCGTCTCGCTGGCCTGCCGCACGAGGATCTCGGCGGCCTCGAACCGCTGGCCGGCGTCGATCACCCCGGTGACCGCCTGCTCGACCTCGTTGCGCAGGGACAGCAGGGCCTGCTCCAGGCGGCTCTCAGCCACGCTGACCGCACTTTTGGCGGCCTTCACGGAGAACTCGGTCTGCCGCCCGTCGAGGAACGGGGCCGACAGGGTCAGGCCGAGCGTGTAGCCCCGATCGAGCGGGGTCACCGACCCGCTCCAGGAATAGTCGGCCGAGCCGGACAGCGAGGGCCGGAGGCCGAGCCGCGCCTCCTTTTCCCGCAACCGGGCTGACTCGATGGCCAGCCGCATCGACAGCAGATCGGGACGGGACAGAGCCTCCTCCATCAGCCGGTCGACCTGGAGATTGACGGCGGCCGGCCGGGAGCCGACGTCGGCCGGGCCCACCTCGACGTCCCGGGAGGCCCCCACCGTCTTGCGCAGGGCCGAACACGCATTGCGGAAGGCGCTCTCGGCGCCGATCAGGGACACCCGGGCATTGGCCACGTCAACCTCGGCCTTGGTGATGTCGTACGGCGGCTTACTGCCCACCTCGACGAAGCTCCTGACCTTCCCGAGGTGCACCTGGAAGCGCTCCAGGTTCTCCTGCTGGACATCGAGCTGGGCGCGGGCCTGGCGGGCGCGCAGCCAGGCACTCTTGATCTCGGCGCTGAGCTGAATTTCGACCCAGGTCTGTTCAGCCATGGCCGACAGGAGGTCCTGGTTCAGGGACTGAAGGCGGGCGGCGGTCTTCCCGAAATCGGTGATCACCTTGCGAACGCTGACCGACTCGCCCGTGCTGTCGATCAGGTCATCCGACCCGCCGGCCACCCGGGCATTGGCCAGAGCGCGGGAATACTCGGTCCGGCGCCGGGAGAAAGATCCCTGGGCCGTCACCTTGGTGCCCAGGCTGGCACGGGCGGCTCCCAGGCTGGCCCGGGCCCCATCGACCGCGCCGGCCGCCGACCGGATGGAGGGGTGGTGCGACAAGCCGTACAACAGACAGTCCTCGAGCGACCAGGGCCCGGAAGCAGGCGGGTCGGCGGCGGGCTGGGCGGTTCCCATGGTCGCCGCCAATCCCAGGACGAGGGCGAGCAGAATCCCGGCTGGTCCTTGGGTTTGTCCTGGTGTTCGCATGGGCGGCACTGTACCAGAAACCCCGCGGCGACGCAATCGAGAGAACCTTAAGAACCCTTTTCCTTCAGCGGCCGCGGGCTGGACCGGCCAGACCCGGCCCGCCGCCGGGGACCGCCAGAGAGGCCGGAGGGCTGGCCCAGCGTGCCTCCGGGAGGGTGGTCAGGATTCTCTCCGGCCTCCGCCCGGGCCGGAAGTTCCCGACCGGGAACGGATGTCTGACCTGCATGGGGAAGGCTGTTCCCGCCATGGCTCCCTCCTCCCCCCGCCAGTTGTCAGGCTGGCGAGGATCTCGACCGGCGCGGGGCCGGCCGCATCTCCAGGCCGCCGGTGAGGGCGGCGCGCGAGGCCCGTTGTTCCCATCCCGGTGCCGTCGCCGCTGGTGCGCCTGGCCTGGTCCTTCCCGGCCCCCGGCCCCGGGCGGCCGGAAGAAAAGAGGGGCGGCCTGGGCCTGTCCGGCGCGGCGCAGGCCCAAGCCCCCCTGAAAGAATGGAAGTCGGATACTCCGGAGAACCGGGCGCCCGTCGGAGGCGGCGGGCGTCCGGGGGGAGCCGGTCAGACCTTGATGTTGACGCTCGACATCGAGACCGAGGCGGCGAAGGTCATCGAGGTCGACTGGCCATAGGACCGCACCATGCCCGCCATGGCCTCACCCGTCGAACCGGCGGCGCGGGCCGCCCCGGCCGGGCTGGCCGAGCCCGCCGAGCCGCTGGCGCCCAGGCTTTCCAGCATGCCGGACAGGATCTTGTTGGCCATCGAGAAGAACGAGTTCCTCGCCTTCGCGGCCAGGCCCGCCGCGGCGGAACCGGACCCCGCC
>CAZKPI010000509.1:292-4244 GCA_964554555.1 uncultured bacterium | reverse complement strand
GGAAGACCAGGCCGCGCTGGAGCAGGCCCTGTTCCTCGACCAACTGAGCAAGGGAGCGATCGAATGGCGCAACCGATGAAGCCCAGGGCAGGTTCCGTCTTTCCCCTCGTGGTGGTGGTGATCGCCCTCCTGGCGATGGCCTCGGGCTACTTCCTGCAATCCACCCTCGAACAGCGGCGCCAGACGCAGGTGTCCCTGCGCGGACTGCAGGCGGCCCACCTCGCCGAAGCGGCCGTCAACCGGGCCTGGAGCCTGCTTCAGGCCGACCTCGGGACGCCGGTGCCGGCCTCCGGGCCGCGGCTGGGGTGCTGGCTCCGTCTGCCGTTCCGGGCCGACGGTGACCGCCTGGTGCCGCCCGCCGGGATGCCGCCGGCGTTCGTGCTGTCCCGGGCCGATCTCGACGCCGACGGGCGCCTGGCCGGTCTCGTGGGGTTCATGGCGTCGGGAACGGCTGGGGTGGACTTCGACGTCGAGGTGACGGTGCGGCTGGGCCCGACCCGGCCGCTGGCCCGGGACCCGACCGACCCCGCCCTGATCCCGGGCGTCGACCTGCCCGGCTACTGCCAGCCGGTGGTACGGCGGTTCCTGGAGGGGGGGGGGCCGGCCAGTTTCCCCGAAATCGTGCCGGGGCCCGATCCGGAGGCGTATGCGAAGATCCCCCTCGATCGTCTGCAGGAGGTCGCCGGATTCTTCGCCGCGCTGAACCTGCCCTTCCCCAGCTCGGTTACCGACCTGGAGACGATCCTGCCCGCCCTGCCGGGCGTGGACTGGAGCGCTCTTCTCGCCGAGAGCGCGATGCCCGACCACCATGTCGAAAAATTCGGGGAACTCCAGTTCACCGCGTCGGCCGTCATCCGGTTCCCCGGCCAACCGGCCACGCATCGCACCATCGAGGCGGCCAAGGAGTTCAAGGTCGTCGACATCCAGCCTCCGGCGCCCCTCTACAGCTTCTTTTTGGCCAACTCGAAGAACGAGAAGGTCGATTTCAATAGCGGCCAGTCCGACCTCTTCGTCAACAACCTGCCGCGGGCCGACCTGTTTCCCGGGCTATCGGTCGAGCTGTTTCCCAACCGGCCCTACCAGGCCGGGCTGAATTTCCCCGGTCTGGTGCGGGTGAACTACCGTTCGCCGGCGGCCTGGCCGCGCGACCTGCGCATCCACACCGGGATGCAGCTCATGGGGGCGTCCTCCCCGTTCCTGCCGCAGGCCAACGACTCCCTGCCGGTCCTTGAGTTCGTCGGGGCCTCCCGCGCCTGCAACCTCGAGCCGGCGACGCTGGCCAATTTCACCACCCAGAAGGGCGAGATCAAGGAATACTTCGACCATCCCGAAACGAACGCCATGGCCGAGGCCCTGAGCGTCAACCCCCTCGGGGTCCTGGCCCAGATCGTGGAGATCATGGCTGTCCTGGCGGCCGATGCCCTGCCCGACCAGACCATCGAGAGCCCGCCGGTGGCCCCGCTCGTTCCCATCATCTGGGCGGAGGGGCACCACGTGGGCGAGTACGCGGGCATGGATTCCCTGCAGGTGTTCGAAGCCCCCTACTCGTCCAACCCGCTCCTGGAAGGGTTCCTGCTGGCCTTTGGCCATGTGCTGGACATGGTGGGCACCCTCGAGGAGGTCACGGCGAAGATCGACCTGGGGAAGCTGACGCCCGCCCTGGCCACGATCCGGACCTTCTTCCACTGGCGGGGAACGCCGCGCACGCACCTGTTCGGATTCCAGGCCCTCAGCCCCACGCTCACCCTCGGCATCGAGGGCCCGGTCCAGAAGGAATACCTGCGCTACTACTTCGGCATCGCCGGCCTGATCGAACGCGACCGCTACCCGCACACCCTGCCGTACCCGTTTCCGGTGCTGATTCCCTGGGTCATCCACAACAACTATACCTACAATGTCCTGGGGCAGGCCGCGAAGCAGGCGGTTCACCCGCCGCTCGATCCTGCCTCCCCGGCCAACCTCGTGCCCAACCTCGCGTACAAGCCGGGAACCAAGCCCCTGCTGTTGATGCGCAAGGCCTCCCACTTCTACCCGGACGAGGCGGCGTTCCTCGCCGACCTGCCGCAGAGGATGGTCGAGATCCCCATCCCCGCCCGGTTCGGCGGCGGGAAAGGGAAGGCCCTGGTCCTGAACGGCATCACCGTCATCGGCGGTGATCTGGGCACCGTCGAGCGCCCCTTCCGGCCGGAGGGGAAGGACGCCTTCTTCGTCACCGGGCAGGGCATGCTGGTGGTCAACGGCAGTATCGCCCTGGGATGCCACCTGCTGTGCCACGACCCTGAGACGGCGGGGGGAACAGAGCGGACGGTCTTTTCCCTGCTCGCCGTGAACGGCGGGGCGCTGATCGTGCCGGGCCCGACCGCCGGCCCCCTTCCCCTCACCATCGAAGGGTCGGTCTACACCGACCTGGGCATCGTCAATCACATTCCCGTCCAGATCAATGGCAACTGGGTGACCGACGCCTTCGGCACCTTGTGCACCTTGGGCGACCAGCCCATCGTGATCAACTACGACTCCTCGCGGGTGCGGGCCTCGGCGGGACCCCTGCCGGCCGCGCCCGGGCATGACCGCAACGTCCGGGCCTCGCTGGCCGCCCTGCATCCGGTCTGGGGGAAAGCCGTTCCCGACCGCTATCTCATCCACCTGGCCCCGCAGTGGATGTCGTGGAGGACCGCGCAATGAAGAAAGCCGCCCGTCGTCCGGACCATCGAGGGGTCTCGCTGGTCGAGGTGGTGATCGCCATCACCATCTTCGCCGCCGTCTTCGCCGTCACCAGCCAGGTGGTGACGCAGGGGTCGCGGCTGACCGTCAAGGGCATGAACGTGTCCATCGCCACCCAGCTGGTGAACGGCATGCTCGAGGAGTGCCGTCTGGTGGCGCCGGTCCGGTTTGCCTCGGGCACGGCGGCTCCCTGGGTCGAGGTCGCCGCCGAGGACTTCCGGTGGTATTTTCCCAAGACTCTGCAGGAGCTCGAGGGGCTGGCCAGGGCGGTCGCTGTCACCCCCCGCCTGCGCTACTCGGTGGTCCGGAACGCGCTGGGCCAGGTGCGGGAAGTCTGGCTGGAGGCGCAGATCGACTGGCTCGACGCCGGGTCCGGGGAACCGGCGGTCCAGACCGCCCGCTCCGGCCTGGTGATCTGCAACCCGGAAGCCCGATAGGAGGGAACCATGGATCGCCGCTGTGGCATGACCGTGGTCGAGACGCTCGTGGCCCTCGTCCTGGCCGTGATCGTCCTGGGCGGGGTCTACTTCGCCTGGTCGGCCTCGACCCGCGAGATGAACCGCACGCGGGGGCGCCAGATCCTCGAGGAGGACCTGCGGGGAATCATCCGGCGGCTGAACGCCGACTTCAAGTCGATGCGGCCCGGCTCGCTGTCGCTGGCCGCGGCCCCCCTGGCCGTCGCGGCCGACAGCGGGCAGGCCCGGTTCCAGGTGTTCGGGGAACCGCCGGCCGGCCCGGGGTCCGCCGTTGACGTGGTGGCCACGATCAGCCTGTATTTCGAGGCGGATGAGCAAGGGCGGGCCCACTTCGTGCGGGCCGAGGAGGCCGGCGGGCAGAGCGTCGCGCGGCGGCTGGCCGCGACCGTGACGACTTTCGAGCTGGGATTCGAGCGGCCCGGCCCGGCCCCGGACGGGGGCCGCTACCGCTGGACCCTCACTCCGGCCGGGGGAAGCCTGGCCCGGCTTCCGGAGGACCCCGCCGACCCGCCGGGAGAGGCCCGGACCCTGCGGATCGATTTTGCCCTGGCCGGGGAGATCGCGATCCCGGGGGCCGCCCAGCCGGAGCGCCTGACCCTGAAGAGCTCGGCGGCCGGCCGGGCCGGCTCTTCCTACATCTCCAACTTCTGACCATGCACCAGCCGACACGGGTTCCGGCCGTCCCCTCCGTCCGGGGGCCGGCCGGCCGCCCCGCCCGCCGCTGAAGTCAAGGCCCTCACCCCGCAAAAAAAAAA
>CAZKPI010000509.1:0-213 GCA_964554555.1 uncultured bacterium | reverse complement strand
GAAGGCGAGCGCGAGGCGGCCGCCTTCGCCCGCCGCCTGGACCAGGACCTGGCGAGGATCTGCGGGGCCATCGAGCCGGCCCATTTCGCCCGGCACTGGGACGAGCGTCTCCTTTCGGATCTCGAGGGAGCGGGGTTTTCGCCCGCCACCCTGGCGGCCCTCCTGGCCGACCCGCGCCGAGCCCCTCCCTTCCGGCTCGAGGCCCACCTGTTC
>CAZKPI010000508.1:0-4245 GCA_964554555.1 uncultured bacterium | reverse complement strand
GAGGCCGCCCCCGCCGGACCGGCCGGCGCGCCGGTCAGCCCCGTTCCCCAGGAGGCCCACCCATGAGCATCCCCCTTCCCCGGCGCGCCCTCATCCTGCTCGGCATGGCCTTCCTCCTGGCGGCCGGCCCGGCCGCGGCCGCGGTCAGCGTGACGGTCGAGACGATCCGCACCGGCCGGCTCCGCGAGATGCTGGCCTTCACCGGGGAAACGAAACCCCTGGTGGAGACCTATGCCACCGCTGACCTGTCGGGCCGCATCGAGCGGATCCTGGTCGAGAACGGCGACCCGGTGACCGCCGGGCAGGCCGTGGTGACCATTGAATCCGAGCGGTACCGGATCGCCCTCGACCAGGCTTCGGCCACCCTGCGCATGGCCCAGCAGAGGGCGAAAGAGGCAGGGCGCGACTTCGAGCGCACGCGCGTGCTGTTCCAGCAAAAGGCGGTCAACGACAAGACCTACGACGCGGCCGAGACGGCGATGGTCAACGCCGTCAGCCAGGTCGAGCAGGCCCGGGCGGCCTTCGACCTGGCGAAGCTGAACCTGGAGCGATGCGTGATCCGGGCTCCCATCAGCGGCTTCTTCGTCAACCGCAGCGGCTTCATCGGGCAGGGGGTCAACCCGGGCACCATCCTGGGCCGGATCGTCGAACTGAAGCGGGTGTTCGTCGAAGCCCGCATCCCCGAGCACCAGATCGGCGCCATCCGGGTGGGACAGGACTGCCTGATCGACGGCCGCCTCGGCAAGGTGGCCCACATCGACCTCTACGCCGACGCCGGCCGTTCCTTCCTGGTGAAAATCCAGGTCCCCAACGACGACCTGCGGTTCAAGGCCAACATGTTCGTCAAGGGAAACCTCGTGGTCAACGAGTATCCCGGCGTGCCCCTGGTGCCGCTGGCGGCCATCGTGACCGAGGGCGACCAGTCGGCGGTCTTCGTCGTCGAGAACGGCCGGGCCCGCCGGGTGCCCGTCGAGCCGGTCGCCCGCGAGGGGGACCGGGTCTACGCCAGACCCCTCGCGCCCGGACAGGTCGTGGTGACGGTCGGACAGCACACCCTGAAGGACGGCGACGAGGTCGTCCTGGCGGGCCAGCCGTGACCGCACCGGCCGGGGTTCACCCATGAACATCTTCGCCTTCGCGGTCCGGCGGCCCATCGCCACGCTGATGCTGATGATCGGCCTGACGGCCATCGGCATCGGGGCCCTGTTCTCGTTCAGCATCGACCTGTTCCCGAACATCGATTTCCCGCTGGCCTTCATCCAGACGCCGTATCCGGGCGTCGACCCGGCCCAGATGGAGAACATCGTCACCCGCAAGATCGAGGAGGAGGTGAACACGGTCGAGAACATCAAGACCATGACCTCGACCTCGTTCGAGGGGTTCTCCTGGATCATGGTCGAGTTCCAGTGGGGCACCAACATCGATCTGGCTGCGGTCGACCTGCGCGAGAAGGTCGACATCGCCAAGCGCACCCTGCCGCGCGACATCGAGCAGGTGACGGTGGCCAAGCTCGACATCAACTCCCAGCCGATCCTCGACGTCTCGCTGGGCGGGGCCTATGACCTGAAGGAACTGCGGCGGATCGCCGACAAGGAGATCAAGCCGGCCTTCGAGCGGGTGGGCGGGGTGGCCAATGTCGAGGTGTTCGGCGGGCTCCAGCGCGAGATCCGGGTCAAGGTGGTGCCCGAACGTCTGCGCGCCCTGAAGCTGACGATCAACGACGTCATCAACGGCATCACCGCCGACAACCAGAACACCTCGGTGGGCAACATCGTCGAGGGCAACTTCAAATACCTGATCCGCTCCGAAGGCGAGATGGCAACCCCGGAGCGGCTGGGGAACATCATCATCAAGGATGTGGAAGGGCGGCCCGTCTACCTGTCCGAACTGGCCGCCATCCATGATTCGTACAAGGACATCGAGTCGGTGTCCCGGCTGAACCAACAGCCGTCGGTCTCGCTGTCGATCAAGAAAGAGGCGGGAGCCAACCCGGTCGAGATCTCGGCGGCGGTGCGCCGGCTGGCGCCGAAGCTGGAAGCCCGGTACGGGGGCCGGATGAAGATCACCATCGGCAACGACCGGTCGGAGTTCATCAGAGACTCCATCCAGATGGTCAAGGAGAACGCCGCCTCGGGGGCGTATCTGGCCGTCATCATCCTGTTTTTGTTCCTGAAAAACTACCGGTCGACGCTGATCATCGGCCTGAGCATCCCGCTCGCGGTGATCATGACCTTCCCGTTCATGTTTTTGCACCGCACCATGACCCTCAACCTGATGACGCTGGGCGGTCTGGCCCTGGGCATCGGCATGATCGTCGACAACTCGATCGTCGTGCTCGAGAACATCTACCGGTTCATCAGCACCACCCCCGACGGCGAGTCCCGGCGCGAGGAACTGGCCATCCAGGCCGCCGACGAGGTGTTCCTGCCCATCACCGCCTCGACCCTGACCACCATCGTGGTCTTCCTGCCCATCGGCTTCGTGCCGGGGTTCATCGGCGAGATCTTCATCAACATGTCGCTGACCATCGTCTACTCCCTGACCGCCTCCCTGCTGGTCTCGATGACCCTGGTGCCGATGATGTCCTCGAAGATCCTGAAGCTCGACAGCGAGTATGCGGAACTGCTGTTCTTGCGGGCCCTGGGCCGGCTGGCCCACCGTCTGTCCCCGCCCCTTACCGGCGAGCGGGGCAAGGCCTGCGGGGCTGTCCTGCTGGTGATCGGAACCGGCCTGCTGACCGCGGTGGCGGCCTTCCCCGCCTGGCCGCTCTGGGTGCGGGCTCTGGCCGCCGCCCCGGTGGTCCCCCTGGCGGGCGGGGCCGCCCTGGCCCTGGTTCTGCGGGTCTTCCATCTGCTCTGCGAGCGGGTGGTGTTCCCGCTGTGGGAAACGACCATCATGGTGGTCTTGCTCGGGTTGTACCAGAGACTGCTGGGCCTGCTCCTGCCCCGCTGGTATGTCCGGCTTCCCTACCTGGCGGCGATGGTGGGCCTGTTCGTCTTCAGCCTCACCCAACTGCCGCCCCTCGGCTTCTTCCCGAAGATGGACCGCGGCATCTTCGTCATCCACTTCGAGACGCCGGAGGGGACCTCGGTCGAGAAGACCGATGAGATCACCCGGCGCATCGAGGCGCTGGTGCGGCCGTACGGGGAGGTCGACAAGATCATCTCCAAAACCAAGCTCGGCGAGGCCGACATCACGGTGGTCCTGACTCCCAAGGGCACCCGGAAGCGGACGACGAACGAGGTGATCCAGGACCTGCGGCCAAAGGTGGAGGCCATTCCCGGCTACACGACGATCGCCTACCAGGAGCCCAAGATGGGGGGTCCGCACGGGGGCAAGGCGGTGCAGATCGAGGTGATGGGCGACGACTACGAGGTCATCAAACAGCTCTGCCGGCAGGTGGCCTCGCGGGTGGCCGACGTGCCGGGGCTGAAGGACCTGGACGACGGGGTCAAGCCCGGCCGTCCGGAAATCAAGGTGGAATTCGACCGGGAACGGATCCGCGACCTGGGGGTGGGGCTGACCACGGTGGCCAACATGGCCCGCAGTTTCGTGTTCGGCACCCTGGCCGGCAAGTACAAGGAGCTGAACGAGGAGTTCGACATCCGGGTGGAGGCGGCCGACCGCTACAAGGACGAGCTGGACAAGTTCAGCCGGCTGGAGATCCCGCTGGAAAAGAACAAGGCGGCGGTGCTCGGGCAGGTGGCGAAGATCTGGCAGGGGCGCGGGTTCACCAAGGTGGAGCGCAAGAACCTGAAACGGATCATCAAGGTGCAGGCCGACATCGCCGGGCGGTCGATGGGCGAGGTGATGGCCGACATCCAGAAGCGGCTGGCGGGGTTCCCCCTGCCCAGCGGCTACCAGATCAATTTCGGCGGCGAGAACGAGGAGATGATGGAAGGGTTCCGCAACCTCGGCATCGCCCTGCTGGCCTCAGTCGCCCTCGTCTACATGATCATGGCCGCCCAGTATGAGTCGCTCAGCTACCCGTTCGTCATCATGTTCACCATCCCCCTGTCGTTCATCGGGGTGGTGGCCGCCCTGCGGCTGGCCGGATTCGACTTCTCGATCACCGCCATGATCGGCGTCATCATGCTGGCGGGGATCGTGGTCAACAACGGCATCATCCTGATCGAGTACATCAACCAGCGCCGCGCCGAGCTGAAGGAGGACAAGATCACCGCCGCCATTCAGTCGGGCATCATCCGCTTCCGGCCGATCTGGATGACCGTCAGCACCACGGTG
>CAZKPI010000507.1:0-4262 GCA_964554555.1 uncultured bacterium | reverse complement strand
CGAGACGAGCATGATGTTCATGATGCCGATGCCGCCGACCACCAGCGAGACCGAGGCGATCGCCCCCAGCAGAAGCGTGATGATGCCCAGCGTTGAGCCGGCCATGGCGGCGATGTCCGCCTGGGTCCGGATCTGGAAATCGTCCTCCTGGTTGGGGGCCAGCCGGTGGCGCTGGCGCAGGACCGTGGTGATTTCGTCCTTGGCGGCGTTGACCGCATCGTCATCCACCGCGGACACCATGACCATGTGGATGTGGGTGACGCCGGCCATCCGGCGCTGGACGGTCGACATGGGGGCCAGCACCACGTCGTCCTGATCCTGGCCCGGGCCGCTCTGGCCGCGTTCCTCCAGGACCCCAATCACCTCGAAGGGCATTTTCTTGACCCGGATCGTCCGCCCGATCGGATGGATCGAGCCGAACAGGTTGTCGGCCACCACCTTGCCGATGACGCAGACCTTGGCGCCGTTGCGCATCTCGAACTCGTTGAAGTTCCGGCCGCTGGTGAGCTTGGAGGCGCGGATGGCGAGGTAGTCGATGCCCACGCCCAGCACCTGGGTGGTCCAGTTCTGGTTGGCGTAGACCAGCGGGGCGCTGCTGCGGACGACGGGGGACACCATGCTGACCGACGGGCAGTCGGCGGCGAGGGCGACGGCGTCGGCCTCGGTCAGGGTCTGCATGGTGCCGGCCCCCAGGCGGGCGCCCCCGGCCGAGGAACTGCCGGGCATGATCATGATGAGGCTGGTGCCCATCTTGGAGATCTCGTTCTGGACCGAGGCATAGGCGCCCTGGCCGACCCCCACCATGGTGACGACCGAGCCAACGCCGATGATGATGCCCAGCGCGGTGAGGAAGGAGCGCATCTTGTTGCGGGCGATGCTGACCAGGGCAAGCCGGACGACGCTCCAGAGGTTCATGGCCGGCTCCCTGCCGCCGGCTTTCCATTGGCGGAGGCCTCGTCAGCCATGCCGTTCGGCTCGAGGGGGGGCAGGGCGGCGAGTTCGGCCGTCGCGTCGAGGGGCTGTGCCACCGGCTCGTCACTGCAGATCAGGCCGTCCTTGAACCGCACGTTGCGGCGGGCATACCGGGCGATGTCGGGCTCGTGGGTGATCAGGACGATGGTGATGCCCTGCTGGTTCAGGCCCTGGAAGATCGCCATGATCTCGATGCTCGACCGCGAGTCGAGGTTCCCGGTCGGCTCGTCGGCGAGGATGACCGCCGGCCGGTTGACCAGGGCGCGGGCGATGGCGACGCGCTGCTGCTGGCCCCCGGAGAGCTGGTTCGGATGGTGGTGCTCACGCCCCGCCAGGCCGACCGCGGCGAGGGCGGCCCGGGCCCGTTCCCCCCTGATCTCGGCGGGGAGGTTGGCGTAGACCATGGGCATCTCGACGTTTTCCAGGGCGCTCGTGCGCGCCAGCAGGTTGAAGCCCTGAAAGACGAAGCCGATCTGCCGGTTGCGGACGGCGGCGAGCTGGTCCCTGGTCAGGTGGGAGACCTCGGTGCCGTCGATCCGGTAGGTGCCGTGGGTCGGCCGGTCGAGGCAGCCCAGGATGTTCATCAGGGTCGACTTGCCCGACCCCGAGGCGCCCATGATGGCGACGAACTCCCCGCGCTGGACCGTGAGGTCGACGCCGCGCAGGGCCTTGACCGTCACGCCGTCCATGAAATACGTCTTGTGGACGCCGGCGATTTCGAGGAGGGGCCGCTCCCCGACGGCCTGGCCGGACGACGGCCCGGGGGCGGGAAGGGCGCTCACAGGTGGGGCGGGCCGCCCCGGCGGCGGCGATTGGCGGAGGCGGCACTCGGGTCACTGACCAGCAGTTTCTGACCGGGCTTGATGTCCCCCTCCACGAGCTCGGTGAAGCGACTGCTGGTGATGCCGGTCTTGACGGTGATCGGGACGGGCTGTGAGGCCGGGGAAAGCATCCAGACCCGGGCATACTCGGGCCCTTCGGGCAGGGGGTCGAGGGTGGGCGGGGCGTAGCCGGCCGGAGGCTTGAAGAACAACGCCCGCGACGGCAGACGGACGACCTTCTCGCGGTTGTCGACCAGGATGTCGACGTTGGCGGTCATGCCCGGCAGGAGCACCAGGTCGTCGTTGTCGACGTTCACCATGACCGAGTAGGTCACGACGCTGGAGGTGACAGTGGGCGCCAGCCGCACCTGGACCACGCGTCCGTGGAAGGTCCGGCCCTTGAAGGTGTCGACGGTGAAGGTGGCCTTCTGGCCTTCCCGCACTTTGCCGATGTCGGCCTCATCGACATTCGTCTCGATCTGCATGCGGCGCATGTCCTTGGCGATGGTGAAGAGGGTGGGGGCCTGCAGACTGGCGGCGACGGTCTGGCCGACATCGACCTTGCGGGACACGATGACGCCGTCGATGGGGGAGTAGATCCGGGTGCGGCTGAGGTTGATCTTCGCCACGTTGAGGAGGGCCTCCATCTGGCGGATCTGCGACAGGGTGCCGGTGTGCTGGGCCTCGGCGGCGGTGATCTGGGCGGCGATCGCCTCCTGCTTGGCTTTGTAGGTGGCCATCTGGCTCTGCGCGGCCTGCAGGGCGGCCTTCTGCGAGGCGAAGGCGGTTTCCGCGGAATCGAGGTCCGACTGGGAGATCAGCTTCCGCTCCGCCAGTTCCTTCATGCGCTTGAAGTTGCGTTCGGCGTCGGTCACCGCCACCTCGGCCTTGCGCACGTTAGCCAGCCCCACCTGTTCGTCGGCTTTGGCGCCGAGCAGGGAGGCGCGCAGGTTCTCGATCTGGGCGGTGCTGTTCCGCTCGTTGGCGCGGGCGTTCTCCAGGTTGGCGGTGGCCTGTTCGACCTGGGCCTCGTAGGTCGAGGGGTCGAGCTGGGCGAGGAGCTGGCCTTCGGTGACGGTGTCGTTGAAGTCGACCGAGATCGAGGCGATGATGCCGCTGATCTGACAGCCGACCTCGACGGTGGTGACCGCGGCCAGGGACCCGGTGGCCGAGATTGTCTGCCGGATTTCCCCTTCCGTCACCTCCTCGAAGTTCCAGGTGGGGGGCGGATTTTGGGATTTGTACCAGGAATACCCGCCGACGATCAGGCCCGCGACGGTGAGAATGACGATCACGAGGCATCCGAATTTCATGGGTTCACCTGTGCTTCTCCAGACCGGGAATGGCGGCTGGAAAGGTTGGGGAGCATGCCATCACCATATCACCGAATCGGCGTGGGCGGGGAGGGCGGCGCGTGAAAAAACGTAAACGCCCGCCCGGCCCCGGCATGGAGCGAAGGCGGTCAGTGCCTCTGGCCAGGCAAAGGGAAAGGAAGCCGCGGGTTCAGGGAGTGCTCGGAGGTGGTCCCGGCGGCGGCGAGGGGAGGGCGGCGCGGGCGTTCGCCGGGGGGAACTGGCGGCGGAAGCGTTCGTAGCTCTGCCCGCCGAGGGAGGAGACCAGGCCGAGGGCGCCCAGGCCAGCCAGCGGGTGGGCCGGCCCCAGACTGCCGGCCTCCAGGAAGACGCTCTGGCCCTTGGTGGAGACCTGGAGCGAAGCGCCGAACGCGCGCAGGGCCTCCCGGGTGGCGGAGTCGGCGGGGAGCCAGGGGGTCAGGCTGGCGATGGCTTCGCGCATCCCCGTGGCCACCGAGTCGGCGAGGTCGGCGAGGTCGGCCCGGATGCGGTCGTCCGGGGTGAACCACTGGCTCTTGACCACCGCCTGGTCGACCAGGAGGCGGAAGGTGGGGACCTGTGACAACGGCGGGGACAGGCGCAGGTCGGGCCCGCCCGCCTCGGCCAGGGTGGCGGCCACCGCCTGCAGATCGGCTTCGATGGCCAGCAGGGGGTTCCGCTGGACCATCGCCCGGAAGGTCTTGAACCGCTCGCCCAGCTTGGACGAGCCTTCACGCAGGGCATCGACCAGGTTCCCCTCGAGTTCGGCGGGGGTCAGGAAGATCACGCCTGGGCGGAAATGCAGGGCCAGCCGGGAATCGGGGCGGGCGCCCGGCAGGAGGACGGCGAACCCCTGGTCACGAGGCAGGACCATCGCGGGCGGGAACAGGTCGCGCCAGCGGGGCGGATGGATGGTGCCCGTGACGACCAGGGCGAACTCGGTGACGGTGCGGAGGTAGAAGGAGACGTCCTCGGGCACGAACTCCCTCTGCTGAAGGGTTTCCCGCAGCCAGCCGGCGGGGTCGGGGATGGCCCCGGCCGCCGCGGTGCCGCTGGCGGGACGGTGCTTCCCGGCCTGCCGCACCTCTGTCCACGCGAGGGTGGCCTGCCGCAGGAACTCCCCGGCGATGCGGGTCGG
>CAZKPI010000506.1:0-4267 GCA_964554555.1 uncultured bacterium | reverse complement strand
TCGAAGGGACCATCTCCGAAGTCCTGCTGTCGGGGCCGGATCCCGCGCCCGACATCGTCGGCGTGCTCAGCCTCACAACCGCGGAGGGGGCTTCGTTTTCCTTCCAGGTGCACTCCCTCACGCTCATCCTGGTCCGCACCCCGGCAGGCCTGATCTACGTGGCCCGCCTCGATCAGCTCAAGCCGGGCTGGCGATGCGAGGTCGCCTGGGACCTCCCCCCCGAGGACCCGCCGCCCGACAAACCGGGGGCGGCCTTTCCCGTGGCCGACAACATCCTCGTCGACGTTCCCCGTCCCTGACCCGGCCCGGCGGTCTTGCCCCCGGACCACCACCGCCCCAGGAGAACCGCCGTGGGAACCCTGCTCGCCACCTGCGCCGCGAACGTCGTCGTCGTCTACCTCGCCGTCCTCTTCGCCTCTTCCGGCGACGCCTGGCGACCCCCCCAGAAAGCCGTCGTCATCGGCCTGGTCGGCGGTCTTCTCTACGCCCTTCCGGTCCTGCTGACCACCGCCCCCCGCGGTCCCCAGGGGGTGCCCGCGCCCGCCGACGGAGGGGTATGGGCAGGAATGGGCCTGAGCTTCGTCTGGTACATAGCAACCTTTTGGCGTTTGTACCAGTTTACCGCCTGGCAGGTGGCGGCCGCCCTCGTCGGCCTGCGCATCGCCAGCCGGGTCGTGGCCGGCCTGATCAAGCCTTCCTGACCCGGCCGGGGCGGCGGCAGGGCTGGGGTTCTTCGGCCCGGCCATTCTCACCATGTGATCTGGGGCTGGTTTCCGGGCAGTCTCGGCCTGATTCTTCGATGGGGCCATGGCCGGCGGAAATCCCTGTTCATCGAAGAAACGATGGGATCGCTGAGGGGGAATTCCGGTCTTCGGCGCGGTCCAGGTGACAAAATGAGGCATAGTAGTCTATAATTGTCATCAGGGATGGATCTCACCGATCCGTAGAATCCCCCCAAAGGAGATTCGCATGACGCGAAGCACCCTGTCCCGATCCCCCTGGTCAGCCCTTCTTCTGCTGGTGGTCCTGGCGGCACCGGCCTGGCCGCCGGCCTTCGCCGGCGAACGCCTCCTGTT
Source organism: uncultured bacterium (assembly GCA_964554555.1). GTDB lineage: Bacteria > Muiribacteriota > Ozemobacteria > Ozemobacterales > Ozemobacteraceae > Ozemobacter. The sequence goes on along the minus strand of CAZKPI010000506.1, from coordinate 3,191 downwards.
CATGTGCGGCGCCGCCGCCGCCCCGGTGGCCGACCTCCTGGCCAAGGGGTTCGAGGCCAAAACCGGGGTCAAGGTCGATGTCAGCACCGGCGGCTCCGGCATGCTGTTGTCCCAGATCAAACTGGCCAAACAAGGGGATGTGTATTTCCCCGGCTCGATCGACTTCATCGAACAGGCGAAAAAGGAAGGGCTCATCGACCCATCGACCATCACCCCCATTGTCTACCTCGTGCCCGCCATCAACGTGCAGAGGGGCAACCCGCATGGCATCAAATCGCTGAAAGATCTGTGCCGGCCGGGCCTCAAGGTCGCCATCGCCAACCCGGAAACCGTCTGCCTGGGCGTCTTCGCCACCGAGCTGATCGACAAGCTGTTCTCTCCGGAGGAAAAGCGGGCCTTCCGCGCCAACCTGGTCACCTACACGGAAAGTTGCGAAAAGACGGCCAACGTGATCAGCCTGAAGGCGGTTGATGCCGTCCTCGGCTGGAGTGTCTTCGAACACTGGAACCCCGCCCTCATCGAGACGGTGAAGCTCGCCCCGTCCGAAGTGATCCGCGTCAGCTATCTGGCGGTGGCCATGACCCGGTACGCCGCGAACCCCGATCTGGCGCGCCGGTTCATCGAGTACATGCACTCCGAAGAAGGGCTGGCCCATTTCCGGAAGTTCCAGTATTTCACCACCCCCGCCGAGGCGCTGGCGTTCCTCGGCGCCGACCGGCCCGTGGGCGGGGACCCCTACCAGGTCCCCGCCGACTGGTTGAACCCCCCCGCCAACCCATGAACAACGGCTTCCGGCGGCTGACCGTTCTGGCCGCCTGGTCGATCTTCCTGGGCTTCGGCATCCTCGTGGGCAGTCTGGCCTGGTTCACCACCCTGCCCCGGGTCCTGGCCATCGCCCTGTCCCCGCGGGTCCTGTACTCGGTCCAGTTGAGCGTCGGGGCGGCCTGCCTGGCGACCCTGCTGTCCCTCACGTTCGCCATTCCCGCGGGCTATGCCTTGTCCCGCTACGACTTCACCGGCAAACGGGCCGTCGATCTCATCCTGGAACTGCCGATGGTGGTCACCCCGGTGGCCCTGGGCGCCCTTCTGCTCGTCTTCTTCAACACCCGGGCGGGCGAATTCCTCCAGCGGGACAGCCTGGCCTTCGTCTTCGCCTTTCCCGGCATCGTCCTCGCGCAGTTCGTCACGACCGTCGGCATCGCCACCCGCATGGTGAAGACCACCTTCGACGAGATCCCCGCCCGCTTCGAGGGAGTGGCCTGCACCCTGGGTGCGACCCCCGCCCAGGCCTTCCGGACCGTCGCCCTGCCCATGGCCAGGCCGGGCATCCTCGCCGCCGCCGTCCTCACCTTCGCCAAGTGCATCGGCGAGTTCGGGGCGACCATCATGGTCGCCGGCTCCATGCCGATGAAGACCGAAACCCTGCCGATCTCGATCTTCATGCGCCTGTCGGGAGCCGACATCGAGGGCATGGTCGTCCTCATCCTGATCCTGCTCACCGTCGGCATGTCATCCCTGCTGGTCGTGAAGACCCTCGGGCGCTCCGCCCATGATTGAACTCCGGTCGCTGGGCGCGACGGCGGGCCGGTTCCGCTTGGAAGGGGTCAGTTTCACCATCGGGGCCGGCGACTGCCACGTCATCGTCGGCCCGACCGGCGCCGGCAAGACCTGCCTGCTCGAGACCATCATCGGCCTGCGCCAGCCCGACGCCGGCACCCTCCTGATCAACGGCGCCGACGTCGCCGGCGTCCCCCCGAACGGCCGGGGCGTCTCCTACGTGCCCCAGGACACCTGCCTGTTCCCCACCCTGACCGTCCGCCAGAACGTCCGCTACGGCATCGACATCCGGGGAACCGGCGGGCCCGACGCCGAAAAGCTGATCGATCACCTGGTCGAGTTCCTCCGGATCGGCGACCTCCTCGACCGGTATCCCCGCCACCTGAGCGGCGGCGAGCGCCAGCGGGTGGCCCTGGCCCGGGCCCTCGCCCCGCGTCCCGCCCTCCTCGCGCTCGACGAGCCCTTCTCGGCGATCGACCATTCGCTCCGCGAGGAGATCCGGCGGGTGATCAAAAGCCTGCTGGAGGAATTCCGCACCACCGCCCTGATCGTGACGCACGACCTTGACGAGGCCTTCTTCCTCGGCAACACCGTCTCCCTCCTCATGGACGGCCGCATCATCCAGTCCGGTCCGCGCGAGGAGATGTACTACTATCCCAAGACCCTGGCGGCCGCCGCCTTCCTGGGGATCAAGAACCTGTTTCCCGGCCGGGTGGAAGCCCTCGGCCAGGAAGAGATCACCATCGCCAGCGCCGAGCTGGGCCTGACGATCACCGTCCCCTGCCGGTGCGCCCGCAAGCGGTTCGCCCCCCGGCAGGCGGTCCGGTTCGGCATCCGCTCGGAGGCCGTCGATGTCCTCCGGCGCCACGCGAACCCCGAGGAGAAACACTGCGTCATCCAGACCGTGGTCCGGAGGATGTACCTCCGGGGAAGATTCCACACGATCCTGGTGGAGACCGAGACCCCGACCCGGCTGGAGGTCGAGATCGACATCCACGACGCCGCCGCCAGGAAGATCGGCATCGCCGAGGGGGCCCGCCTGCCCATCAACCTGAACCCGAAGCACATCTTCCTGCTCGCCGAGGCTTCTTAGGTTCCCTGCCCGGGCCCCCCCGCCCGACCAAACGACGCAGGACCGGGCCGGGCGGCAGGCTGGCCAGCCGGCCGGCGAGCCGGGCATGCCGCCGTACCGGATCGAACCGGCCGGCCGGAACCGGATTCCCGCTTTCAGGCGAGGCGCTTCAGGATGACCATGGTCAGGTCGTCGGCCGGGGTGGCCCCCCCGGCGAAGGCGGTCAGATCGGCCACCAGGGCTTCCCGAAGGCCGGCGGCAGACCGGGAGCGGTGCCGGGCGATGGCGTCATACAGCCGCGCGAACCCGAACTCGCCGCCCTGCGGGCCGGTCGTTTCGAAGAAGCCGTCGGTGAACATCACCAGGGTGTCGCCGGGGTTCAGCGCGGCCTCGGCACTGCGCAGACGGTCCCGGGAGGTGGTGCCGAGGGGGAAGTGATCCATCTCCAGTTCGGTCACCCGCCCGGCGGCGTCGCCGATGACCGGGTACGGATGGCCGGCGTTGCAGTAGCGGAGCCGGTGGGCCGCCGGGTCAATGCGCATCACCTGCCCGGCCGACCGGG
>CAZKPI010000505.1:0-4267 GCA_964554555.1 uncultured bacterium | reverse complement strand
GCCACTAGAGCGGCTGCAGGCCCACATCGCGTTTCTACCCGTCTGGAATGAGAGCTTTTGGGCCTCACTGCAACACCAGTTACCCGTCTTGTTCCTCTTCGTCGCCGCCATTCCGGTAACCCTCACCGTCCTGTTCGGCGGTGAGTGGATCTTCCGGAAGGCGGCCCAGGCGGCCGTTACGCTCGACCACCAGGTCCGGTCACACCTCGTCGCCATGGATCGGGAGATTGCCGGCCACGGGATCCGGTTACCGGAAGGCCCGGGCACCCCGTGGGCGGGGGGTGGCCCGTCCTCGGGGGAGAGACAGGCACTGGCCAGGATCAGGCAGAACCTGGGGGCTTCCACGGTCATGTGGCAGTCGGGATCCGCCACCCTGGTGCTGGGCTCACTGCCTGAAGCCCTCCTCCAACAAGGGATTCACCACGGCGAACCGGGCCCGGAACCCCACCCCGGAGGGGAGGCCCGAAGGCCCGCCTGCCCGGCTCGCCAGATGCGGACCGGCCTGCTCACCGGCCATTGGGTGGTCGGCCCTTGCGCGGTGCGCCAAACGGGCAGTACGCGCCCTCAATCGTGGCGGCCAAGGGACCCTGCCGATCTCGTGCCGGCCGGGCCCCCATCCAATGCCCCCGCAGGCAGATGGACGTTCCATTGGGAACCCGAAGCCTGGACCCGACGCCATCTGGCACGACAGATTGCCCGGAAGCGGCGAAGCATCCCCAGACTGTCCCTGGTGGCCTATCTCCGCGACACCGGTGAACTGCTGGACTTCCGCCAGCCCGCGGCCCGGGCCATCCCGGCGACCCTCCTGCGACGGCTGGGGGAATCCCTGCTGGAAACGGGGGTGGGGGAGACCCGGGAACTCCGGGTCGGCAGTCGGCGTTGGCTCCTCATCGGAGAGCCCGGCCGACGGCATGACAGGATGGCCCTCATCGCCATCCTGTCCCGGGACGTTCCCAAGGCGATGGTCCACGGGCAACTGCTCAGCTTCCGGGCCGTCCACGCCCTTCCCCTGCTGTTGGCCATCCTGCTGGGTCTTCTCACCGCCCGACGTTTTCTGTCCCCTGTGCACAACCTTCTCACCGGTTTGCAGGCCATCCGGCAGAGGGTCTTCACCTTCCGCCTGCAGGCCGGCCATGGGGATGAGTTCGACACCCTCGCCGTCACCTTCAACTCCGTCATGGAAAGCCTGGCCGACCTCGAGTCGGGTCGGATCGTCCAGACCAGCCTGCTGCCCGCCCGAAACCTGCGGGCAGGGCCATTCTCCGCCTTCGGGCAAACCCGTTTCGCCACGGAATTGACAGGCGACGTCCTGGCGGTCGGCCAGACCCCTTCGGGGAGCCTCTCCCTGTTCATCGGGGACATGGCGGGACATGGGGTGGCGGCCGCCCTGGGCATGGCCATGGCCAAGGGGATCATCTGCCGGGAGATGGCGGCCGGAACCCCCCCGGACGGCATCATGTCGGTGCTCCATGCCGTTCTGGGGCAGTTTTTGCGGGGCCGGCGCATGCTGACCTGCTGTCTGGTCACCGTCGATCCTTCCCGGAACCGGGTCGCTGTGCTCAATGCCGGTCATCCCTCCCCCGTCCTGTATCTCCCCGGGGAGTCCCCCGCGCTCCTGCACATGCCTTCAACCCCTCTGGGCGAGGTACGGCGGTTGCGGCTGGCGGAGCGGGAATTCTCCATGCCCCCCGGAAGCCGCCTCCTGCTCTTCACCGATGGGATGTTCGAGATCCAGAGGATGGGGAAACCTCTGGGCATGCCAGCCCTGGTTCAGCTCGGAGCCTCCTGTTCCCTGACCGATCCTGTGGTGGCCTGCTCCGATCTGCTCACCGCCGTGTTGTCAAGTCCGGGAATCGAAAACCAGACGGACGACATGACCGTGCTGTTCCTCCTGAGAGAAAACGACCGGCAGGGAAACGGTGGTCCGATGTTTCTCCACCCGCCCGACGCCGGCTAGGCGAACGGGAGTTCCCGGGCCCGCGATGAGTCGGAGGAAACCCTTCAGCGGCAGACCCGCAGGGGGAGAAAACGGGAACTCACCCCTCCTGAAGGCGAAGGCGGCTGGAAGGCAACCCGAGTCGCGGGCGACTGGCCTCATCGCTGATCGTGGGGGGCGGGGGCGGTTGCCGCGGGAGGGGCGAACCCGTATAATAGGCCCACCTTCGAACCCGCCTCGGCCCGCCGAGGCGTCAATCCAGGAGCAACAGCATGTCGGTCGTCGACCTCGACAAGATCATCTCCCTCTGCAAGCGGCGCGGTTTCCTGTTCCAGGGCAGTGACCAGTACGGCGGCCTGCAGGGAACCTGGGATTACGGCCCGCTCGGGGTCGAGCTGAAGAACAACGTGAAGCGCGCCTGGTGGCGCCGCATGGTCTACGAGCGCGACGACATGGAAGGCCTCGACTGCGCCATCCTGATGAACCGGCTGGTGCTCAAGTACAGCGGCCACGAGGACACCTTCTCCGACCCGATGGTCGACTGCCGCAAGTGCAAGAAGCGGTACCGGGCCGACCAGGTTGATCCGAACGAGAAGTGCGCCGAGGGCGGCGCCCATGACCTGACCGAGCCGCGCCCCTTCAACCTGATGTTCAAGACGACCGTTGGCCCCGTGGCCGACGACGACAACATCGCCTACCTCCGCCCCGAGACGGCGCAGGGCATCTTCGTCAACTTCAAGAACGTGCTCGACTCGACCAACCGCAAGGTGCCGTTCGGCATCGCCCAGATCGGCAAGGCCTACCGCAATGAGATCACCCCGAAGAACTTCATCTTCCGGGTGCGCGAGTTCGAGCAGATGGAGATCGAATTCTTCGTCAAGCCCGGCACCGACGAGGAGTGGCACCGCCGCTGGGTGGAGGACCGCTACAACTGGTACGTCCAGCTGGGCATCAAACCCGAAAACCTGCGCAGATACGAGCAGAAGCCCGCCGAACTGGCCCATTACGCGAAAGCCACCACCGACCTCCTCTACCGCTTCTTCCCTGACCGGCCCGACGAGGCCAAGCAGTTCGACGAGGTCGAGGGCATCGCCAACCGCACCGACTTCGACCTGACCTGCCACAGCAAGGGCGGAAAGCTCGTGCTGAAGGACGGCACCGTCATCCCCAACCAGCACGCGGTCAACAAGCTGACCTGGTTCGACCACGAGACCAACCAGCACATCGTTCCCTACGTCATCGAGCCGTCGGCGGGGGTCGACCGCGCCACCCTGGCCTTCCTGGTCGATGCCTACCACGAGGAGACCGTCAACGACGAGGTGCGGGTCGTGCTTCGCCTGCACCCCGAGCTGTCGCCCATCAAGGTCGCGGTTCTGCCCCTGAAGAAGAATCACGACGGTATCGTCAAGACCGCGAAGGAGATCAAGCAGACCCTGCAGAAGAAGTGCGGCTGGCGCAGTGTCTACGACGACACCGCCGGCATCGGCAAGCTGTACCGGCGCCAGGACGAGGTCGGCACGCCCTTCTGCATCACCGTCGACTTCGACACCATCGGCCAGGGGAAAGACCCCGCCCTCACCGACACCGTCACCGTGCGCGACCGCGACACCATGGCCCAGGAGCGGGTCAGGATCGCCGACCTGCCCGCCTACCTCGCCGGACGGCTCGGCTCCGCCTGACCACGGCCCCGCCAGCGCCTCATGGAAGAACTCGAGCGCCTGATCGACAAGATCCGCAAGATCCAGGCCCTGCACGACGGGGCCGCCACGAGCGGGGAGCGGGCCGCGGCCGCGGCCGCCCTCGGGCGCCTGCAGGAAAGCCTCGGCCGCCTCGGCGGGCACGGCCGGAGCGGCCCCGGAACCGGCGCGGGCAACACCGGCTGGACGAGGGGACGGTCCTGGACCGCCCCGCCCCCGCCTCCGCCCGAACGGGAAAAGGAATACCAGTTCACGCTCGACAACCCGTGGTCGTATCAGCTGGCGCTCGCCCTTCTGCGGAAGGCCGGTCTGCGGCCCTACCGCCGGAAAGGCCAGCGGCGCACCACGGTCATGGCCCGGATGCGGCCCTCCTACTTCGAGGAAGTGTTCGCGCCCGAGTTCCGCAAGATCGACCGCCTGCTTTACGAGTACCTGACCGCCACCGCCGACCGGGTGATCGCCGAAGCCATCGGCCGATTCGACCCCCATGTCGGGGAAATCTGACCGACCGGCCAGGGCCCAACCACCCTTGCCGGCCCGGCTTGGCGGCCCCGGGTGCTCCCCAGGCCGGCCGCCCGCCGGGCCGGGCCGCCAACCCGTGCCGCCCGCCCCTGACGGGTTCGCGGCGCCGGGC
>CAZKPI010000504.1:0-4274 GCA_964554555.1 uncultured bacterium | reverse complement strand
CATCACAACGGGCCCAAAACCGTCAAACCGGTAACGGGCCCACCGGTGATGACACGAACGGCGCTTCGCGCCGTCCGCAGGTTCGCGGGCAACGCCCGCCGGCGCGCCCTGACGGGACGCTTCGGCCGGTCGGCGGGGGCGGGTTGCCTCGTGGTGTCATCGCGGCATTGTGGTAGTAGAGGCTCTCCCCGGTGCATCCCTGCCCGCCCCCCCCACCGCTCTGGCTTCGGCTCCGCTCCGGGGGCTCCCAGGTTTGACAAACCTATCTTATGACGTATATTGATATTATCGAATATACGTCTTGGAGGTTCCTATGCAAACGAAATTAACTCTACGTCTTGAAAAATCCCTCATTGACCAGGCAAAGGCATGGGCTGATGAAAAAAGACTCTCATTGTCCCATGTCGTTGCAATGATCTTCCAGAGGCTCACCACTGGCGAACATAAAAAGGAAGACCTTCATCCGTTCATGCAGAAAATAATCGGAATTGCCAGGAAAAAGGGTTCAAAGCAACCAACGGACAAAGAAGCAAAAGAAATGTATTATTCCTACCTTGAGGAAAAATACAAATGAAGCAAAAGGTTCTTTTTGATTCTGACGTTCTTCTCGATGTTTTTTTGCAACGCCATCCCCACGCGCAAGAATCAATAAAGGCATTGCATTCCGCGATCAGGGGCGAGGTTCAAGGCTATGTTTCAGCTCATGCAGTTCCAACCATTGCCTTTTTTATTGCTCGTGAATTGGGGCAAGAGAAGGCAAAAGAGGTCGTCCGCAGTTTTCTGGGGTATTTGGCCGTCGCAGGGGTGACAGAAAACACGATCAAGCAGGCATTGAGCAGTAAAATAAAGGATTTTGAAGATGCCATCACTCATTATGCCGGTATTTCCGAGCGTGTTTCCGTCATTGTGACCAGGAATACGAAGGATTATTCTAAAGGTGAAATTTCGGCAGTCTTGCCCGAAATTTTCAATACCCCTCCAAACGTGAGTACCAACGCATGCTGAACATGCCTTGCTTCCCACCTCACCACCTGAGGGGCCCAGCCACCACCCTTGGGGTGGCCGAAGCGACCGTACGGCGCCTACCTGCTGTTGCAGGCCCTGCTGGCCAAGGGGGGAAGCCCGGCGCGGGTCCTGCTGGTGTCGCCGGTGCTGGGGGCCTCCCTGGGGGTGGGGCGGGTGGTCTCGGTGCCACCCGGGGTGCGCCGGATGTGGCAGGCCCTCGAAGGGGGCCGCTTCCCCTCGTTGGATCTCGAGATCTACACCGGTGCCGATGACGCGCCAGGCGATCCCACTCTGGCCCGCCGGTTCGCGGAACTCGTGCCCGGCATCCGCCTGACCGTTGTTCCCGGTGCCGGCCACGACCTGCCCGCGGACTGCCTGACCAAGCGGTGGGCAGACCTCCTGGCCCGCCTCCGGCCGGCCCGGGACGGTTGAAAAAGGGACGGAACACCTACACACCCGGCCAGCGGCAACGAACGAACCACACGTGAAGTCGGACCCTGCGAAGAGGTGGGAGCCCCCGGGTCATGGTTTGACATTCCTCATCTTCTTGAGTAAATTTACTCAATATGACAAGTAAATTTGCCAGGCCTCAGGAAAAAGTGGTGCTTTCCCGGCTCCAGGAGAAACGCCGGTTCATCCAGATCCTCTTTGGCCCCCGGCAGGTGGGGAAGACGACTCTCGTTCACCAGGCCCTCGCCAGGCTGAAGATCCCCGTCGTGTTTGCCTCGACCGATGCGGAGGTCCATGCCACAGGGTTCTTCCTTTCCCAGCAATGGGACCTGGCGCGTCTCCGGGCCTTGGGCACGCCAGCCCGCGAGGCCGTCCTGGTTGTCGATGAGGTCCAGAAAATCCCCCGGTGGAGTGAATACGTCAAAAAGGAGTGGGATGAGGACACCAGAAACAAGCGCCATATCAAAGTGATCCTCTTGGGGTCGTCATCCCTGCTCATCCAAAAGGGAATGAGCGAATCCCTGGCGGGAAGATTCGAACTGATCCGCATTCCTCACTGGTCGTATCCGGAAATGAAGGCCGCTTTCGGAACAAGCCTCGATGAGTATCTGTTCTTCGGCGGCTACCCTGGCGCCGCGTCATTGTCCTCCGATGAACCCAGATGGAAACAGTATGTCCGTGACGCCATCATCGAACCAGCCATCTCCAGGGATGTCCTGATGATGACCCGCATAGACAAGCCCGCCTTGTTGCGGCAGTTGTTCCATATGGGTGCCGTGAATTCGGGAAGGATCATCTCCTACACGAAGCTCCTGGGCCAGTTGCAGGATGCCGGGAATACCACCACTCTGGCCCATTATCTCTCGCTCCTGACGGTCGCGGGCCTGCTCTCGGGCCTGCAAAAGTTCTCCGGAAGCCGGGTGAAAATCCGATCTTCCAGCCCAAAGTTCCAGACATTCAATTCTGCCCTCCTTTCCGCTCTGTCAGCCAAAGGATTCCGGGAAACCAGGGCTGACCCCGAGGAATGGGGACATTTCGTGGAGTCGGCCGTCGGATCCCATCTTCTCAACGCCGCCTTCGAGCAGGGCCTTTCCCTTTCCTATTGGCGGGAGGGAAATCATGAGGTCGATTTCATTCTGGGCAACGGAGACTGCCACATCGCCCTGGAAGTAAAGAGCGGAAAAAGACGGGAATCATTGCCGGGAATGGATCGCTTCTGCAGGCAGTATCAACCGCATCGATCATTCGTGGTGGGTTCCCAGGGAATTCCCCTGGAGGAATTCCTGGCGCTCCCCCCCCTTCAGCTGTTCGGGTAGGCCCGTCCCGCGCCGGCCCGAGGTGACCCTTCCTGTCAATTCGGAGGGGGGGAAAATTGGTGGCCCCAGGGGGGGAATATAGCGTGGCCCGTGACACCTGGACGCCGGCGCCGGCGAAGGACCCGCGGGAGGGGATGGGTTTCCTCAAGCGGTTCTGGGTCGAGATCCTGCACCCCGAGCAGTTGCGGCGGCAAGTCAGCTGATGCCGGGCCCGGGCAAGGCCCGGGCGGGGACCGCCCAGATCGAGGGGATACGATCCGGGGATGACCCGCGAGGTCCACGGGAAGCGGAGCCCGAGCAAGAAGATCGAGCTGCAGGAGGGGGACCGGGTGACGGTCCTGCTCAGGCGCTGATGGCGGCGAGAGGAAAGGGCTTTACGATGATACTGGTTCATAGTATCTTTTGACCATGCAGACCAAACACCGGAAAACCCTGAAGGCCATCTTCGAGACCCCGGTTCGGGCGAACATTCCCTGGAAGGACATCGAGAGCCTGGTGATCGCGCTGGGCGGGGAGAAGGAAGAGGGCAGGGGATCGCGGGTGCGGTTCATCCTGAACGGCGTGTTTGCCGTCTTCCACCGGCCCCATCCCCAGAAGGAGACCGACAAAGGGGCGGTCGTTGCGGTCCGCAGATTCCTCGAGAATGCGGAGGTCAAGCCATCATGATCTACAAAGGCTACATCGGGCGGATCGAGTTCGATGACGAGGCCGAGATCTTCCATGGGGAGATTCTCGGGATCCGGGATGTCGTCACGTTCCAGGGGAAGTCGGTCGAGGAGATCCGGCGGGCGATGAAAGAGTCGGTCGAGGATTACCTCGAGATGTGCCGGAAGCACGGGAAGAAGCCCGAGAAGCCGTTTTCCGGGAAGCTGTTGCTGCGGCTCGACTCGGAGCTGCACCGGCAGATCGCCCGCGCCGCGGCCCGGGACGGGAAGAGTCTCAACCGTTGGATCGTCGAGGTCCTGAAGAGCAGGGCCGCCTGAACCGGGCATGAGGACGAAGCGCGGCCGGGCGGCCCACCGCCGACCAGCGGAAGGAGCCACTGGCGGGGGAACCGCGGGGGAAAAAGGGTTCCTCCAGCCGGCCCGGGAAGGGCTGAAACGGCTGAAACGGGCCTGAAATTCCGGGTTCCGGGGCGGAAGGACCGGGGGCGGGATTTCGAGGCCGGCAGGGCCGGGTCGGGCCCGCGGGGGCCGGGTGGGGGAGGGGATTCCGAAAGGGGATCGGGCATGAAAACCGTTCAGATCACGTTCACGGGGCCGAAGTCGGATGACCTGGCGCGGCTGGCGTCGATGGACCCGCCCGTGAAGCGGCTCGCGGTGGAATCGCCGGATCCGGCGATGGCACTGCTGCTGCTCCTTCCCCTCGACCAGGTCTGCTACATCACGACCAGATCCGATGCGGGGCGGGCCGAGACGAGGCGGAAGAGGAACTTGGCGGCCCTGGTCTCGAACGGTTCGTAGCCGAATTCGTCGCAGACCAGGACGGCGGGCTTGGTGAAGC
>CAZKPI010000503.1:0-4276 GCA_964554555.1 uncultured bacterium | reverse complement strand
ACAGGCCGTCCGAGAACAGCAGGAACACGTCGCCCGGCCCGATGTCGATGGTCATCTCCTGGTAGGGGGGCAGGAAGGGGAACCCCAGCGGACAGCCCGTTCCCTTCACCTCCCGACAGCGGCCGTCCGCCCCCCGCACGTGCATGGTGGGCATGTGGCCGGCATCGACGAAGGTGAGCCGCCGCGCCGCGAAATCGAACCGGGCATAGCACAGCGTGACGAACCGGTGCAGGTCGAAGAGGCGATCCCCCAGTTCGTCCTGCAGGCGGCGCATGATGCCCTCGGGCGAGGGCAGACCGGCCGGCCCGCGGCCGGCGCCCCCGCCCGCGGCGGCGGTCAGCAGACGGGTCAGGATGCGGGAGAACCGCGACTTGGTGCCCGCCCCGATCAGCGCCGCGGGAATCCCCTTCCCCATCACGTCGCCGACGATGACGTCGAGGCAGGTCGGGGCTTGGTCGAAAAAGTCGATGAAGTCGCCATCGGCACCTTCCGACGGGATGGTCAGGGCGGCCACCTCCCCGCCCTGGATGCCCGTCGGCGCCGGCTCGAGCAGAAGGGCCTGCTGGATCTCGGCGGCGATGCGGACCTCCTGGCGGCGGGCCTCCTTCTCGGCCTCGAGCAGACGGTACTGGTGCAGTCCCGCCTCGATCGCCCGGGCCAGCGTCGCGGTGGGGCAGGGCTTGGTCAGGAACCGGAAGATGTGCCCCTCGTTGACCGCGTCCATGGCGATGGTCAGGTCGCCCACCCCGGTCAGGATGATGCGCACGGTGTCGGGGGCCAGCTCGCGCACCCGGCTGAGGAACCGGATGCCGTCCATCCGGGGCATGCTGAAGTCGGAGATGACCACGGCGAACGGGCCGCCGCTCCCGATCGCCTGCAGTCCGGCCTCCCCGCTGGCGGCGGGGGTGATCTGATACTGCCGGTGGAAGGCGCGAACGGTGGCGGCCAGGAAGTTCTCGTCGTCATCGACGAGCAGGATGCGGTGGGGGGAATCGGGGCTCATGTCCGGGGTCCTTCCGTCGTGGGGGTGGCCGGGGTCAGGGTGCGGGCCTCGGCCTTGGCCAGAATGGGGGCGGCCAGTTCCCGCCAGGCGGCCAGCCGGTGTGAGGCGCCGATGCCCGACAGGTAGCCGGGGTCGATGGCCGGCGGCTTGCCCTGCCCGGCGTCGAGGATGGCGTTGGCGACGGTGACCGCGGTCACCACCGAGAACGCATCCTGGAAGATCTGCTGGGGGCGGTGGTGCAGGGCGACCGCCTCGACCACCGCGTCGGGGAATCCCCACAGGCCGAGCAGGTAGGCCCCGATCTCGGCGTGCGAGGTGCCGAACTCGCGGTACTCGATGTCGGCCAGGCTCTCGCCCGCCCACAGGTCGCTCTCCAGGCGGCCCAGGTAGCGGGGCGCTTCCAGCACCAGCAGTTTGCCGATGTCATGGAGGATCCCCGCCAGGTAGGCCTGCTCCTGCGTCCGGCTGTCGGTCCCCTCGGCCCGGGCGATCTCGCGGGACAGCCGGCCGGTCAGCGAGCAGTGGGTCCACAGCTCGTCGAGGCCAAACCCGGGCAGTTTGGAATCGGGGGCGGAGAAGAACAGCCGGACATAGAGAACCAGCGATTTGAGGGTGTTGACCCCGAGCAGAACGGCCGCCTCCCGCGGGCTGGTCACCTTGCGCGGCAGACCGAAGAAGGCGGAGTTGACCAGGTGCAGGACGCGGCTGGTCATGGCGACGTCACGGGCGAGGATGTCGCCGATCTCGTTCATCGAGGCGCGGTCGGTGGACAGGGCCCGCACCAGCTCGAGGTAGACCGGGGGCAGGCTGGGCAGGTGGGGAAGGCCGCTCACGATGCGGGTCAGCTCGGGCCGGCGCAGAAGCAGACGCAGGCTGACGGCATGCTCGATGCGGCTGATCAGCACCTCGGCCGGGCAGGGCTTGGCCAGGAACTGGTGGGCCGACTGGGTCGCGCGCAGGATGGCGTCGGCCCCGGCATCGGTCTCGCTCGACAGGACGATCCGGACCACCGCGGGAAACAGTTTCTGGACCGAGGCCAACAGGTCGGTGCCGTCCCGGCAGGGCAGGTCGATCTCGGTCACCAGCACGTCGGCGGGGGAGGCCGCCAGCTCGGCCAGGGCGCCGGGGCCATCCGTCACGTAGCGGGCGGTCCAGTCGGGGCGCAGTGAGTGCAACATGCGGCGATGGCCGTCGAGCAGATTCTGGTCGGGATCGACGAACAGCAGGGCCGGGGCGGGAATGGCCTCGGGGACCGCGCTTCCCCGCACCCCGGCGAACAGCCCGGCGACCCGGTCCAGCAGGCTCATGGCGCGTCTCCCGCCGGGGTGGTGCCGGCGGCCAGGCGTTCGAGGGGAAGGCGCAGGCGGAAGGTGGTTCCCCGGCCCGGTTCCGTGGTGAAGGTCAGGTCGCCGCCGTGCCGCCGCACCACGATGTCGCGGGCGATGGCCAGCCCCTGCCCGGTTCCCTGGCCGGCCGCCTTGGTGGTGAAGCCGGGGGTGAACAGGCGGGCCTGGTGCTCCGGGGCGATGCCGCCGCCGTCGTCGGTGACCTCGACCTCAACGGCGGCCCCGTCGGCGCGCGTGGCCAGCACGATCGTCCCCAGCCCGCCCCCGGCCGCCCTGACCCGGTCGGCCACGGCGTGGGCGGCGTTCACCACGAGGTTCAGCAGAACCTGGGTGATCTCGTCGCGGGAACAGGGCACCAGCGGCAGGTCGGCGGCCAGGTTGAACCGCAGGTCGGCCACCCGCTTCCACTCGTGGCGGGTGATCAGGGCCACGTTCTGCAGGCACCGGTTCAGGTCGGTCAGGGTGATCTCGTGCAGGGAGGGATGGGAAACGTCTTTCAGGGCGAGGACCATCTTCGCCACCTGGTCGATCCCTTCCCGCGACTGTTTCAGGGTGACCCCGATCTCGCGCTCGAGGTAGAGCGGATCGATCTGCCGCTCGAGGGCGGCCAGGGCGGCGAGATCGTCAGGGGTCACCCCCGCGCCGGCCCGCACCTTCCCGAGCAGGTCGCGGTAGCGGTTCTGCAGGGCGAGCAGGTCGCGGAAGGCGGTCTCGAGGAACCCGAGATTGGTGCCCAGGTAATGCATGGGCGTGTTGATCTCGTGGGTGATCCCCGAGGCCAGCCGTCCGATCGCCTCGAACTTCCGGGCCTGGACGGCATCATCGCCCGAGCGGACGCCGTCCGCCCCGGTTGCGGCAGAGGGAATGGACATGCGGTCGGTTCACCTCTCGGCAGAAGCCGTCGTTCCGGCCCCCGTCATCAGCTGGAAGTATACCCGATTCCCCATTCCGGGGACAGGGGCAACCCCTGGGCAAACACCAACTGGGAACCACTGCTGGAGCGGGAGGAGCTCCGCCCCCCAACCACCTCGCCAGGGGCCGGGTCCTCTGGACCCCTTCGTTTCCGCCTGCCGAACCCGGAGCGTTCGGCAGGCGGGCCGGACGTCTCTGCTGACCAGGAGGATGTCAACCTTGCACGGCTCTGGGTGCAACCCCACGAGCCGGCCAGCGTCCTCACGCTCCCTGGTTCCGCCCCCCCGTGCCCTCGGGCGGTGGCGGGCAGAGCCGGCAAGGCCCTGCCGCGCGCCGAAGCTTTCCGAGTGAACGGGGAGGTTTGCCGGCCGGGCCCCCGCCCCACGTCAGACCACAACCGCAGGGAAGCCCGCATCAGACATCCAGATGGGCATGGCGAGGGTGGCGCGGAAGGGATTCCCCCGCCGCCCGGAATCATGGTACTGTTGTCCAACCGCCCTCGGCGGCGTTTCCGACCCCCGACAGGAGGACCCTTCATGCGCACTGCCTCCCGAAATTCCCTCTGGAAGAGCGGTTGTTGGGCGATGGCCGGTCTTTTCCTGCTGTTTGCCCTGCCCGCGGGGGCGGCGGCGGCTGACGACGAGTTCGACGAGGGGGTCAGGGCGGCGGAACGGGGCGATCACGCCCGGGCCCTGCGCCTCTTCCGGAAGCTGGCGGAACAGGATCACCCAGGCGCCCAGCGGAACCTTGGCCTGATGTTCTGGAAGGGGCTGGGCGTCCCGGCCGACGGACACCAGGCGGCCGACTGGTACCGGCGCGCGGCGACCAACGGCGATGTTTTCGCCGCCCGCAATCTCGGACTGATGCTGGAGGAGGGGACGGACGTCCCCGCCGATCCCGAGGAGGCGGCCCGCTGGTACCGGATGGCCGCGGAACGCGGGGATGCCGCCTCCCAGCTCAACCTGGGCGCGATGCTCGAGCAGGGGCGCGGGGTTCCCCGCGACCCGAAAGCGGC
>CAZKPI010000502.1:0-4276 GCA_964554555.1 uncultured bacterium | reverse complement strand
ACATCAGGGTCTGCAGGATCAGCAGGCCGCTGGGCCCCAGGCCGAGCAGGGCGATCGAGGCGGTCTTGCGCACGTTCCAGGAGCGGTCGTCGGTGAGGGCGGCCAGCTGGTCAGAAAACTGCGACAGTTTCAGTTTGCCGCACAGGTAGGCGCCCGAGGTCCGGTCGGCCTCGGCCGGGCTGGAGAGCATCCCCCCGATCACCGGCAGGCTGTCTTTGAACCCGAGTTCCCACAGGGCCTGGGCGGCGTCGGCCCGGACGCGGTGGTCCCCGTCCTTCAGGAGGGCTTTGATCCGGTCGATCACCGCCGGGTCTGGACTGCCCTGGCTGAGGAACCGGCGCTTGAGGGCCAGGATGGCATTGGCGCGGGTGCGGGGGTCTTCGTTGTCCAGGGCCTCCAGCAGGGGGCCGATGGTGGTGGCGTCCTGGAATTCCCCGAAGGCGGACATGATGGTGGCGCGGATCCTGGCGCTGGTCGTGGAGCGGGCGAGCTCCTTGAGGGCGGGCACCGCCCCGGGGTCGCGGATCTGGGCCAGGGTCTGGATGGCCGCGATCACGATCATTTCCGACCCGTGGGACAGCAGGCCCTGCAGTTTGGCCGAGGCCGAGGCGGTTCCCGTCTTCCCCACCGCGGCGATGGCGATGCGGGCCACATCCGGTTCCGCATCCTCGAGGTTGGCCTGGAAGAGGGGAAGCCACTCGACGTCGTGGCGGGCCTCGAGGAGGATCAAAATGCCCCAGCGCAGGGGGCGGGGCAGTCCTTCGAACTCGGCCAGCAGGGATTCGCGGGCCTTGTCGTGGCCGAGGGCGGCCAGAGTGACCAGAGCCAGGGCCCGCTGGGAGGGTTCCCCCTTCTCCGCCGCCTCGGCCAGGGGCTCCCGCGCCAGCTCCGGGGTGATGGCGGCCCCGAC
Organism: uncultured bacterium; assembly: GCA_964554555.1. Classification (GTDB taxonomy): domain Bacteria; phylum Muiribacteriota; class Ozemobacteria; order Ozemobacterales; family Ozemobacteraceae; genus Ozemobacter. The sequence continues at coordinate 3,366 of CAZKPI010000502.1, read as the reverse complement.
CGACTCGATGACCTCCCGGTGGAGGTGATACCGCTCCAGCATGGCCTCGGCGGCCTTGCGCCGGGCCAGATCCTGGTCGGAAAGCCGCTCCAGGTGACGGGTGAACACCTCGAGGGGAACCGGAAAGACCGACCCTTTGATGATCCCCAGCAGGCGGGACTCGACGGCCGGGTAGGTGTCGCCGATGCGCCGGAAGACCCCGACGGCATACTGGACCAGGAACCGCTCATATTGCTCGAGAAGATCGACGAGTTCGATGGACTTCAGCATGAAACACCTCGGTGGGGCTGGGGGGGGGGGAGCCGCATCCTCATTTGCCGCTGATCCTGAGGAGGGCCTCGCGGACCTGGTTCTGGAGCGGCGAGTTCGGGTACAGGTTGAGGAGACGTTCGTAGTTTTCGCGGGCCTTGGTGTAGTTCCGCTGGTAGACCTCGTAGGTGTAGGCGATGGCGAACTGGGCGTCGGCCGCGAACGAGTTCTGGTAGAAGAGGTTGTTCATCTCCTCCCAGATGGCGACCGCGCCCGCGTAGTCGGCGAAGCCTTCCCGCAGGACGAACCCCATCCGGAAGTAGGCCTCATGGATCAGCGGGTCGTTGCGCTTGGTGTCGATGATCCGCTGGTAGACCCGGCGCGCCTCGTCGAAGTTGCGGATCAGCTGTTCGTTGGCCTTGCCAATCTTCAGATTGGCTTCGTCAGCCAGGGGGGAGGTCGGGTTGTTGCGGACGAAGGTCTCGAGCAGGGCCAGCGCCTTCTGGCCATCCTGCAGTTTCGTCATGTAGGCTTCATACAACTGCATGGTGACGGCGGGCAGTTCGGGGTCGTCGGGGTTCTCGTCAAGCCAGCGCTGCATGTATTCGGCCCCCTTCTGGGGATCCATCAGCAGATCGTTGCAGACGGACACCAGCTCCTTCATGATGTCGAGGGTGGCCACCGATCCCAGGTTGTCGTCCCACAGTTCCACCATCTCGCGCTCGGCGCGAGGGTAATCCTGCAGGTCGTCGATCTGCCGCTTGCGGATCTCGGCCAGGGCGTCGAGGATGTCCTGGTCGGCGTCGGTGTATTCCCGCTTCAGCTTGCGCCCGGCCTTCGGCCTGGCCGCCTTGACCAGCCGCCTGGCCTGCAGGGCCCGCCGTTTCGCCCGCGCGAAGTTTCGCACGGTGGGAACCTGCCGGTACTCGTCGGCGATCGAGTTCCAGAACAGGTCGGCCAGGTCGGGGTTGGCCAGGCGGTCCTCGACGAGGTTGCCGATCCGCAGGATCAGGTCGAGGTTCTGGGGGGCGGGGGTCAGGGTGCGGAGCAGGGCATCGAGGTAGGCGACCGCCTTCACCCAGTCCTTCTTCTGTTCGTACAGGTCGGCGATCTTGATCATCAGGTCGCGGGAGCGGCTCGGCGTCGGGTTGGTCCGCAGGTAGGCCTCATACTGGGCGATGGCGCGGTCCTGGTCGCGCAGGTCGTTCTCCAGCACCTTGCCGACGAAATAGGGGAAGTCGGAAGCGCCGGTGCGTGAATACCGCCGCAGTCTCTCCATCTCGCGGATGTTCATGCGGGCCGTCAGGTCGCGCTCCCAGGCGGCGATCTTCTGGCGGTGCACCGGGGCCAGGGCGCGGAACTGCAGGAGCTGGTTCAGCCGCAGATGGGCCGTGGTGAACCGCTCCGCCGCCAGGTCGTCCCGGTACAGCGCATACAGCGCCGACCGGCTCAGCAGACTGCGCGGATAGCGGTTCGCCAGGGCGGCGAAGGTCTGCAGGGCCTCGGCCTTGCGCCCGGCCGCCCGGTGCAGGCGGGCCATGCGGTACAACAGCATGTCCTTCCGACAGCCCGGGTGGTAGAGCGACCGCAGGGCCTTTTCATAGGCCGCCAGCGCTTCGTCGGGCTTGCCGGTCTCTTCCAGCAGGCGGCCGCGCCAGTAGAGCAGACGGGCGGTCTGGGGGCGGTTCTCGAGCTTCCCCAGCGCCTCATCGACCATCGCCAGGGCGAAGGCCCGGTCCCCTTCCAGCCGCCAGACGCGGAACAGTTCCTCCGTTCCCGCGTCGTGGTCCGCCCGGCGTTCCGAAAAGAGGAGCTTCTCGCGGAACCGGCGCAGGGAATTGATGCGCCGGGTCAGCTGTTCCCGCAGGTCGGGATCCTGGGTGGCGCTCAGTCCCTGTTCCCACAGGGAGAGGGCCTTGTCGGCCGCTTTCTCGTCGGCCAGGGCCAGCTCGCCCAGCTTCAACAGGGCTTCGCCCCGGTGGCGGGCGGTGGGGCCCAGCGCCGCGGCCGCCTCGTAGTTCTCGGCGGCGTGGGTGGTGTCCTGCAGGGACTCCTGGTACAGCCGGCCGCGCTCGAGCAGGATTTCCTCGCCTTCCTCGGGCTTGACGCCCTTCTTCAGCATGGTGTCGAGTTCCTCGAGGGAGCGGATGGCCCGGGTGTTCTCGGCCCGGATCTTGCTCTCGCGGAAGAACTCGGAATGGGGGTAGACGAGGGTGATCTCGTAGAACAGGTCCTGTGAGCGGTATTTGGTGTGCTCGGCGCCTTCGACCATGGTGGCCAGCCGGAACAGGCGCGCGGGGGTGTCCGGTTCCTCGGGAAACTGTTCGATCTGCCGCTCGATCTCGGCGATCGTTCCCCGCTTGGCGAGGTCGCCGCGCTTCTTGTCGATCCAGGTCTGGGATTCCGGTTCCTGGAAGCCGCTCCCGTGCTTCTCGATCAGGTCGGCCGCCGCGTCGAAGTCGAGGTCCTTCTCGGCCTTCCTGACCAGCCTCTGCAGGGCCTGGAACCGGAACCGCTCCTCGCCGGCGGCCTCGAGGGCCCGGGCCACGTATTCGAACCGCTCGGTCAGCTTCTCCAGGCGCAGGTAGATCTCCGGCTTGCGGGGGGAATCGAAAGCCAGGGCGGCCTCCAGGGTCTGGACGGCCTCATTCTTCCGCTGGTCCTTCTCCAGCATCTTCGCCTTGCGCAGGGAGGCCTCGACCCGGGCCGGGCCGGGCAGGGCCGGGTCGTCGATCACCTTGTCGTAGAACCGCAGGGCGTTCTTGCTGTCGCCGGCCGCCTCGTAGACCTGCGGGATCCGTTCGCGGGCGGCCTGGGCCCGGCGGCCGGCGGGGAAGAACGAGAGATACTCGAAATAGGCCTTGTTGGCCTCCTCGTGGTCTTTCAGGAAATGGTCGCGGGCCTGGGCCAGCCGGAACAGCAGGTCCGCCAGGGGCGCGGCGTAGTTGTGCGCGGTCAGCAGTTCCTGGGCTTCGGTGACGAACGCCTTGGCGTCGCGATTCCGGAAGAACCGCCAGGAAATGTAGTGGCGGAGGGCTTTTTCGGTCAGGGCAGGGGGGGCCTTCCGCCGCAGGATCTCCCGCACCAGCTTGACCGCCTGGCCGGCGTCGGGCTTGA
>CAZKPI010000501.1:0-4278 GCA_964554555.1 uncultured bacterium | reverse complement strand
AGGCCGACCGGCGCCGCGGGGCCTTCCGGTTCCCTGGCCCCGGGCACGGCTCCCTCTCCGGCGGACGGCTCAGCGGCCGCTGTACTGGCTGGGAACAGACCGCACAATCTGCCGGATGCGGTCGGACTGGGTTTCGATGGTGCGGAAGGCCTTGACGATGCCGGCGTAGGCGGTGCGCAGGCTGGCCAGGGAGGCGGCCAGTTTCCCCTCGGCCGTGAGGAAGTCGGTGAAGTTGGGGTGCTGACCGCGGTATTTCCGTTGGAACAGGTCGAGGTTGTGGGTGAAGTCGGCGAGGCGCTGGCGGGCCTCGCCGTCCCGCGACTCCATCAGGATGCCGACCTTCTGGATGTCGAGGGCCTTGCGCAGGTAGGCGGGCTCCTTGCGGCGGGGGAGCACCGAGATGACCGGCGGGCTGACCATCGACAGGTAGCATTTTTCCGCACTGCTGAAGGCAAGAATGATGAGGTGGGCGATCTCCTCGGCATCGCTCAGGATGGCCATCAGCATGGGGGTGTAGCGCGACACCAGAGTGCCGAGCACCTGGGGGTCGGCGAAGATGGGGGCAAGGGCCGGCAGGGAGCGTTCGAGCAGGAGCAGGTGGCCGACGTCAGCCACGCCTTTCTGCTCGCAGAGGCCGGCGATCTGTTTCTGCAGGTCGAGGAAGCGCAGGCAGGTCTCGCGGTCGGCGGCGTTCTTGTCGGACTTCTGCAGGACGGCGCGGACCGCGTCGCGCTCGGCCTCGAGGGCGGCGATGCGGGCCGACAGGCGGTCATCCTCGGCCAGGGTGCCGTCAATGAGGAGAAGCATGCGACCCACCTCCAGGAGGGCGGCGGGCTGGGCGCCGGGGGAATGACGGGCCAGGTCCTCGGCGGTGAACTGGCCGGGCACGGCCCCGGCGAGGGCGGGGACGTCGGCGGCCATCATCTTCGCCAGGGCGGCCACGGCCAACTGGTCGAGGCGGGCCTGAGCGCCGGGCGACAGGGTGGTCTGGGGTTCCTCGGCGAGGAGGTCGTCGCTGTTCCCCTGGATGAACTGGGCGAGGCGGTAGTCGCGCGCCAGACCGTCCTTTGAGGTCCAGGTGAGGTGGATCTCGACGAGGACGAGGTTGCGGCGCACCCCGCCGGTGACCGGGTCTTCCTGGAGGCGGGTGGAAACCTTCACCTGGAAGGGTTTCAGCTGTTCGTAGAGGTCGCCGCCGATGATAGGGTCATCCTCTTCGGGAAGCAGTCGATTGAAGTTGCGGGTGTTCTCGAGCAGACGGAAATACTTGCTGTGGCCGTCGACGACGGGGACCGCCTCGCCCTCGGCGTCGCGGACGAGCTCGGTGAAGAAGTGGGGGTTCTCGGCAGTGCGCTGGGCGATGTCCTCCATGACCTTCTGAGCAAGGAACATGGCGGTGAAGTGTTCGGCGGTAAAGGGGGTCTCGCGGCCCGCCCCCTGAAAGGCGGTGATCAGGACGACGAACGAGAAGACCAGCAGGGCGAAGGCGAGCATGACTTCGAGCAGGGTGAGGCCCCGCCGGGAGCCCGGAAGGGTGGCGGGCGGCGGCAGGCGGCGGGATTCAGGGAGCGGGGTTGGCATTGACGATGCTCGCGAGTTCCTGGCGGTAGGCGGATTGCAGGGCGGCCTTGCGGGCCTGGTATTCCTCGGGGGTCAGGCTGGCGGCCTGCGCGTCGAGGTCGTCGGAGGCCGCCTCGTAGCGGAGGCGGGCCTGGGTGCGAAGGGCCTGGACCCGCAGGGCATGGCGGAAGAGGAACCGCAGGAAGGCCTTGAACTGTTTCTCGGCCTGGGAATACTTCTCGAGGGCGCTCTTGACGTCGATCTCGGCGAAATTGCGGATGGCGGCGCCGTGCAGGTAGGCGGCGTATTCGGGGTCGAACCCCTGCTTGCCGATCCAGTCCCAGAGTTTGCCTTTGTCGTAGTTGGGGAGGTTGGACCGGCCGCCGGCGGGGACCGGCTCCTTGGGCCGGGGGGTGACGGCAGTGGACACCCCGGCCGGCGCCTGGCTCTTGGCGGGGATGCCCGCGGTGGGCACGGCGGCGCCGAGAGTGGTCAGGATGGCGGCAGGGTTGACCTGGTCGGCGATCTCCTCCCAGCGGTCGGCGGCGGCACCGCGGGTCTGGGCCTTGCGGTCGACCAGGTCGTTCATCTTCGCGGTCAGGCTGTCGATGGCGGGGGCGGCCAGGCTTCCGGCGGCGGCGGTCTCGGGAAGGTCGGCGGTGAAAGAGAAGCCGGGGCTGGTCAGGCCCTTGAACAGCAGGTCCTCGTACTTCACGCGGTAGAAGAGCAGGCGGCGGGTCGAGCGGTATTCCCCGCGCACCCAGATGTCGACGGTGAACGAGGCGCCGGGGGTATCCTGGATGGCGTAGATGAAACTGCCGCCCTCGCAGGCGACGGGACTGCCGTGGAAGTCTGGGCGGTCGCGGAACCAGCGGTCCTCCCAGGCGGCGTCCATCAGGCGGGAGACGAGCAGGTTGACGCCGGATTCGGCGATGGCGAGCGACCGCACGTGGGCATCGGAGTAGCTGACCTGGGCGCCGGCGCCGCGCATCAGGTTCAGGATGGCGAACACCGCGACGAACAGGAGGGTGATGATGACCACCACCAGCCCCATGGCGATGCCGCGGCGGAGGCTCCCTGGAGAGGCGCGAACGCGCCGCGCCGCGCCGCCCTCCGCGGGGGCGGGGGGGAAACCCTGCCGACCTCGTGCCGGCCGCGTCATTTCCCTTCCTCAGAGAAGACGTTTTTGAGGCGGATCATATTGAGGAAGGAGTAGCGGGCCTGGCCCTCCTGGAGGGTGCCGGAGACGACCACACTGCCAAACCCGTGGGCGGTGAAGTTCATCGACCGGATGCCTGACAGGATCTCGTGAGGTTCACTGCAGTTTCCCTTCTCGATGTTGTAGACCACCGACCAGAGCCGGAAGGTGTCGGAACCGTTCTTTTGGGTCAGCTGGTCATCCTTGCGCAAAAAGATCATGTGCAGGTCGTTGACCAGGTCGCGCAGAACCAGGTAGGGCAGGGTGGAGCCGGGATCAGGCTTGAGGACCTCGATACCCTCCTGGGCTTCACCGTAGAGATTGACCAGAGCGCGGCGGACCTCCATCTGGAGCTGGAAGCGGGCGGAGATGTTGGCGACCTGCTTGCCGGTGAAGAAGGTGAACAGCTGAAAACAGCCGCCCATCAGCATGCCCAGAACGAAGAAGGCGACCATCATTTCGAGGAGCGTGAACCCGGTCCGCCCGGGCGGCGGCGGGAGGAGCGGCTGGGGAAGCGGCACCCGGCCCGCCCCCGGCGCCCCGGAACCGCCCATGAAGCAGACCGGCAGTCCGCCGCGGGGTTCCCTGGAGAGGGTTTGAGCTCTCACCGGTACAGCCATCCTTCGGAGGAAATTCGGCCGAGGATTTGTGATCGCGTTTCTTCCATGGTAGCAGAACCCTGACCGTCCCGCCACGGCGCGGTCGGATTGGCCGCGGCAGGCCGGGCCGCGCCAGACCGGAGCGCGCAGACCGGATCGCGAAGATGGGGGCGCGCTTCAGGCCATCAGGGGCCAATCCCAGGACCGGGCGGGGTCAGGCCAGGGGCGGGAGGCCGGCGACCGCGAGGAATTCGGTGACCAGATCGCGGTGGCGGCCCGGAACGAGCACGTGGTGGTTGCCGAGGGGGCGGGAGCGGAAGTATCCCGTGCCGTGGTCGAGGCGGAGCCTGACCTGGGTGCGGCAGAGCGACTCCTCGGGCTTGTGGGGAAGGCGGGTTCCCTCGTCGATCCAGCAGGTCTCGAGAGCGGGGCCGCTGAAGCGGGCCAGGGTGGCGGTCTCGTCGGGCCAGACGGCGGCGAGGGCGGCTCCCTTCCCCGACTCGAAATGGGTGCGGACCTCGGGCGAGGCCCCGAGCGTGGCGGGGATGGTGCAGTGGGCGAAGATCGCGTCGTCGCCGTCGAGGCGGGAGGGGTTGGCCATGAAGGCCGGCCGGCCGGTCAGGCGGTGCAGGACCAGCATGGTAAAGGCGGCGGGGACGTCGCCTTCACAGCCGGCGGTGACCCCCTCGTCGTTGAGGCGGGCGAGGGCCAGACAGCCGGTCTGGCCCAGGTCGGCCAGCAGGTCGAAGCACCGCAGGGTGAGGGCCTGCAGGTCGTGGCAGGCGACCAGGTCGGCCAGGCCGAGGAAGATGCGCATGGCGCCGGTGAGGGCTTCCTCGCCCACCCCGTCGCGGGCGGGGAGGGCGCGCCAGGCGGCGGCCGCCTCGCGGAAGGGGAGGCGCCCGACGTAGGAGGGGTAGC
>CAZKPI010000500.1:0-4287 GCA_964554555.1 uncultured bacterium | reverse complement strand
CAAGTACGGTTCTGTGGGAGGTGCCCGGGGGCAACCCCGGGCTGCCTACCCGATGTCACTGCGATGGGGTGTTACTTGCCGAAGTCGAAGGCGACGATGCGGCTGATGCAGGATTCGAGCTCGATGGCCCGCCAGGGGAACAGGCCGATCCAGGCGCGCTTGTTGTTCAGCTTGTCGATCTCGCCGCCGAGGTTCTCGGCATGGATGAGGCCCTTGGGGAACAGTTTCAGATGCATGACCTGGTAGTATTCCTCGTAGGGGAAGAATTCGTCCCAGGTCTTCTTGTACTTCTTGATCAGTTTCTTTTCGGCCTCGGCGAACAGCTTGGGGTGCCACTGCCGGAGGATGGTGTTCATCGGGTGGTCGGCCGAGCCGCAGTCGACGCCGATCCATTTGAACTTCATCGACAGGGCCCACTTGTGGAACTCGGGGCTGGGGCCGGGGTGCTTGACCATGTAGCGCACTTCATCGGCTTCGGGCTGGTCCCAGCCGTAGCGGTGGTAGCCGGTGTTGATGATCAGGATGTCGCCCTTGCGGATGTCGGCGCGCTTCGTCAGCATCTCGGGGGTGTACAGGCTGTAGTCCTCGACGTCCTTGGAAATGTCGACCACCACGCCGTCGCCGCAGAACTCCTCGAGCGGGGTGTCGCCGATGGTGCGGCCGTTGGCCACGAAGTGGATCTCGCCGTCGATGTGGGTGCCGACGTGGTTGCTGGTCTTGATGATCTGGCCGTTGGCGCCCTGGCCCATGTGGGCCCCGGCGATGCGTTTGAAATACTGCACCTGGAGGGGCATGTAGCTCGGCCAGGGGGGGGTGTGGATGCTGAGCCGCTGGGTGAGGTCGTACATCTTGAATTTCACGCGGGTTCTCCTTGTCGAGTAATATGTTTGTACAATTTCGTACCGATCTATTCTTCTGGACAATACGTCTCGACGTAGGCGGCGAGAGCGTTCTCGAAACAGGCCATGGGCGGGGTGACGAGGCCGGCGCCGACCTGGCCGATGCCGGCCTCGCGGTGGGCGATGCCGGTGTTGATCTGGGGCAGGATGCCGGTCTCGCAGACCTTCAGCAGGTCGATGCCGAGGGGGGAACCCCGGAAGTCGAGGGAGGGGATCTGGAAGGCCTCCGACTCGGTTTCGGTGATCTCGTACATTTTCTGCGTGTAGGTCATGGCGTCGGCGACCGAGCCGCCGACGAACTTGACGATGGCGGGGGCGGCGGCCATCGAAAAGCCGCCCAGGCCGCAGGTTTCGGTGATCGCCGAGTCACCGATGTCGGGGTTGCAGTCCTGCTCGGTGAAGCCGGGGAAGAGCAGGCCCTTGACGATGCCGGCGGGGGCGGTGAACCAGCGGTCCTTGAGTCCCGCCACCCGGATGCCGAAATCGGTGCCGTTGCGGGCCATGGTGGTGACGATGGTACAGCCTTCGCGCCACTCGGCCGCCTGCAGCATGATCTTGGCCGCGGGCATCGACAGGTTGAGGAAGGTGTGGTCGTTGGCGTTGAGGAACTCGAGCACCTTGAGCTGGTCTTCGGTCTTCGACTTCGTCCGCAGGATGGCGGGGGCCAGCTCGCGGAACAGCAGGGAGGTGGCGGCGCGGTTCCGGTTGTGGACCTCGTCGCCCATCTGCAGGGCCTGGGCGATCAAAGCCTTCAGGTTGATCTCGGGGCGGAGGGTCAGCGCCTCACGCAGGACCGGGCCGAGGACATCCCGCATCCAGCGCAGACGGACCATCACCTCGTCGGAGTAGGCGCCGTACCGCAGAACCTTGCCCAGCCCTTCATTGAGGGTGCAGAACGTGCGCCGTCCCGCCGCCTTGTCCTCGACGATCCAGACGGGCATGCTGGCGGTGGCCACGCCGGCCATCGGTCCGACCCCGTCATGTTCGTGCCAGGGTTCGAAGGAGATGTCGCCGGAGGCGGCCAACTGCTCTGCTTCGGCGGGGGTTTTGGCCAGACCCTCATAGATGAGGGCGCCCATCACGGCGCCCCGCATGGGGCCGGACATGCGGGCCCAGGTGATGGGCGGGCCGGCGTGCAGAAGCAGGTTCCGGCGCAGGCGCGGCACCACCTCGCCGGCGATGCCGATGCCGGTCAGGACGGGCTGGGACTGCTGGATGGCCGCCACGGCGGCGCGGTTGATTTCCCGGATATCGAGGCGTTTCATCGGGTCACTCCTTCCCGGCCCGGACCTGGGCCTGCCAGCGGCGGACGCGGTCGAGCAGGGCGGCTACCTTGGCGTTGCCGCCGGCCGGGGGCTGCCAGTCGACCTGGACGGCGGTGACCCCCTGGCTCTTGAGGTCGGCGAACAAGCTGGCCAGCCCGACGTTGATGACCTTGACGGGCGAGGTGAACAGGTTGTTGAGCGCGGCCATGGTCGTCACCCCTTTCGTGCGAACACGTGCTGGATGAATTTCACCAGCGAGACATTGGACGGGAAGGCCGCCACCCCGGCGTCGGCGAGGGTGCTTTGCTGTCGGGCCAGGTTTTGCGGGTCGCCCTCGGTGCCGAGAATGGTGGCGGCGAAGAAGGGCGACCGGCCGGTCTGCTGACGGGCCTGGCGCACGGCGCCGGCCATCGCGCCGGCCATGTCGGGGTGTGAGCCGAATCCCAGCACCACGTCGAAGGCGATCAGACCGACGTCGGGGTCGGCGGCCTCCTGGACCAGCCGCTCCTGGCGGTAGGCGGGGTCGATCATGGGGTGGGCCCGGCCGCGGGTGAAGGTGTCGTCGCCGAGGTCGACGATGGTGTGTCCCTGGCTTCGGAAGGGGTCGTCGAGGTTTTTGCATCCCGCCACGGGGGTATTCGACCAGATTTCGGGGAGCGTGCCGTGGAGCAGGCGCTGGGCCTCGTCGCACAGGGTGCCGCCCGAATACAGGGCGCGGAGGAACTTGCCGGGAAGGGTGACGGCGGCGGCGCGGGCCCTGATCTCGTCGTCGGACAGGAGCGGGCGGAGGGCCCGGCCCCCGGCCAGGCGGCAGGCCTGGAGGGCGGCGTCCTCGAGGTTGGCGGCGGCCTGGAACCCGGCCCTGGTGATGGTCTGCGGGTCGGCTCCGATGAAGTAGACGACCACCGGTTTGCTGATGGCCTTCAGCTTTGCGAACAGGGCCTCGACCACCTTGGGGGCGGGCGGTTTGGAGATGAGGACGATGACCTTGGTCTGGGGGTCTTCGGCCAGGGCCTGGGCCGCGAGCAGGGTCATGCGGCCGCCGATCTTCTCGGACAGGTCGCGGCCTCCGACGCCGATGGCCTGGGTGATGCCGGAGCCGAGGCGGGTGATCAGGGCGGTGACCTCCTGCAGTCCGGTGCCCGAGGCGGCCACCAGGCCGATGGGGCCGGGTTTGACCACGTTGGCGAAGGCCAGCGGCACCTGGTTGATGATGGCGGTGCCGCAGTCGGGCCCCATGACCAGCAGGTTCCGGCGGACGGCCATCTCCTTCAGGCGCCGTTCGTCGTCGATCGACACGTTGTCGGAGAACAGCATGACGTGCCGGCCGGCTTCCAGGGCGATCTCGGTCTCGCGGGCGGCGAACGGCCCGGGCACCGAAATCACGACCAGGTTGGCATCGGGCAACTGCTTCGCCCCGCCCTCCTGCGAGGTGGGCGTGTAGCTGGCGCCGGGTCCGGTTTTGGCCTTGCGCCTCTGCAAAAGGTGCTCGGCGGCATCCAGGGCGGCGTCCGCGGCGGCGGCGTCGGCGGCCTGCACCGCGAGCACCAGGTCGGCCGGGGTCACCGGGGCGAACTCGGCGGAATACATGCCGAGCCGCTTCAGGCTGTCGATGTTGTAATCGGTGCCCATGCCGATGACGGCGTTCCCGACCCCGGCCATCTTCTTCAATTCGGTGCCGATCAGCATCAGCGTGACCGAGTCGAAATAGGTCTGGGGTTTGATCCGGTGACGGACGATCATTCCTTCCCCCTTTTCCCTGATTCCCGGGGCGGCCATGCCGCGGCCGGTTTTTCGCCATGATAGCAAAAGCAAAAACCGGGACACCATACATTTTTTCGGGGCGGTCTAGGGGAGCGGATCGGGGGGAGGCCGGGGGGCACCGTTTTCCTGGTCGGGCCGGGGGGGGCGAATACCCTGGTCTGGACGGAGGCCAGGCAGGCCGTGGCGGCACCTTTCCCGGGGTGGTCAGGATGGAGGGCGGGGGTTGTCCAGGCGCCAGACGGCGACCTCGCGGGTCTTGCCCTTGACCCGGGTGGTTCCCAGCGGGACGCAGTGGTGGGCGCCGCCGGCGGCCAGATGGGCGGTGGGTTCGTCGAGCAGGACGGTGCCGCCCCCACCCC
>CAZKPI010000499.1:3862-4294 GCA_964554555.1 uncultured bacterium | reverse complement strand
AGGGCCTCCAGGGGCAACTCGGGCCGGCCTGGCTGGTTGAACCCCGCTCCCGGGTCGGGCCGGTGCGGCAGGTTGCGTTTGAGAAAGGCCATGGTGGCCAGGAACTGTTCCCCCAGGGTGCCTTCGCACTCCTGGCGGTCGAGGAAGCCGTCGTCGGCCACCGACCTGCCGGCGAAGGCCACGGCCTGGACCTTGCACAGGGGCGCGAAGCGCGGCACGTTCCGGCCGAACAGGAGCAGGCCGGCCAGGGTCAGGGCCCCGTTGCGGGTCAGCCCGAGGGCCTCCGTCAGGCGCTCCGGGGGAACCACCGCGACCGAGGTGGCCAGAGGGGCCCCGAACTTCCGCTCATGGAACCGCGCCAGGGCCTCCTGGTCGAGTTCGGCCGGCCCCGTGCCCGGGACGGGCTGTTCGTCGGCGAACACCTTGCGGCCG
>CAZKPI010000499.1:0-3779 GCA_964554555.1 uncultured bacterium | reverse complement strand
GTTGTCGCAGTAGGGCTTGTTCAGGCCGTCGGGAACATCCACCACCAGGATCACCCGCCCTCCCAGCTCGCGGGCGGTGGTCCGGAGGGTGGTGGCCGGCCGGACGTTGTCGGTGGCCGCGCTGCCCAGCAACTGGGTCAGGCGGCGCCGCTCGGCAACGTCGAGTCCGATGACCGAACCGTCATCGCCGACTCCCAGCAGGATCTGCCCGCCCCCGCTGTTGAGGAAGGCGACGACCTCGGCGGCGGCCTGCCCGGCCTTCGCGAGGGTGCGCTTGAACTGCCGGTGGCTGTCCTCGCCGAGTTCGATCTCCCTCCGGAGCGAAACCCCCTTCATCCACCCGACTCCCGCGACCAGATTTTCCCCAGGATACCAACGTCAGGCCCGGCCCGATGGGTGTTCCGGCCAAGCGGAGGCCGCCTGCTCCCGCGGCCGGTATGGGGCGGGGCTCTCGCGCACCACCCTGGGCAGGGGGGGGAAGACCAACGCCAGATCGACCTCCAGGCCCGACACCGCCGCCAGTTCGATCTTGCCTGTATCGTCGTAATAGACCGGTTTGTCGAAGGTGCCGTCAGCCCCCAGCCGGAAGACCGTGACCATCCGATCGACGGGGTGGACCATCCAGAACTCACGGGCTCCTGCCCGCTCGTACCGGCGCCTTTTCAGGGTGTTCCGGGGACACGTTACCGAACTCCTGCGGGGTTCGGAGCATGTCCCCGGAACACCCGCAAGCGAAGGGGGGCCTGAAACCCTGGCCGAGAGCGGCGTGGGCCGGGCTCAGGCGACCTTTCGGGCGGCCGGATCAGCAGGGGTTCACTTTGCGGGATGGCGTGAACGGGGTTTCACCCTGGGGGCCTTTCCCGAACCAGGGCAGGAGCCCTTTCCATACGGGGACGCCTCTTCGCGGACGGCGGGGCTCTTTCCGGGCCTGGGGGTTCCGTGGTCGGAGAGGGGAAGCTGGAACCGCCCTTCCACCACCCCCGGCACGGTCAGGTCCTCGTCCAGTTTTTCCCAGCGGAGGGCATACCCGTTCAACCGGATCTCGACCGCCGCCAGATCCTGATCAGAGGCATCTTTCAACAGACGGAACCGGGAGGCCGGGAAACCGACGACCCGCCCATCGGTCAACTCGATGAAAATCATTCGCCTGTCGACCCAAGCCCTGACCGCCAAAGGTTCTACAGGCTCCCGGAGGCTACCGCGTGACGTGGAAGGCATGAAACTTCTCCACCAGGAATTTCTGATGCTGGAAAACCACTCTCTCGATCTCCCTCAAGTGGCGGGGAGGGACCCCGTCATTGCGTGCCAGCCGAATTGGATGCAGCCACCACTTGCACTCTCCCTCCGGCGTGGCCACGTGAATGTGGGGAGGCTCCTCTCCTTCATCGGAGTAGAAATGAAACCGCCAGGAACCTACCCGCAAGACTGTCGGCATGAGATCAATGGTACTACAACCCCCGACCGTCGTCCAAACAGGGGGAGGTGCAGGAGACACAGGCCGGACACCCTCTTTCCGAGGGCAGCGTGGGCCGGGCTCAGCGCAAATTCAACAGGTCAAGGTCGATTTTAGGGGGGGTGGGCCTCGGAAACCCGCATCAAATCAGAAACGGATTTTTTGTCCGCCGAGCGCTGTGGTGCCAAATTGTGGATAATTTTTCCGCATAATAGCCTTGAATAAGTGATCCTTATGTGCAATGATGTGGGTGTAACTTATGTCCACCTTCATCAAGCGTAAACCTGTCACCCGCAACGGCAAGACCTACGTCTACCTTCAGCTCGTCAGAAACGAGCGTGTCAATGGCCGGCACGTCCAGAAGGTCCTCCAGAACCTCGGGCGCGAAGACCAGATCGACCGGGATGAAGTCGACCGAACCGTTCGCGCCCTGTCGCCGCTCACCAAGAAGCTCATTGTCCTCAAAGGACCGGAAGACATCGAGTTCCAGTCCGCCACCAGCTTCGGCGATCGCCTGCTCATCGAGAAGATGTGGGAAGAGCTGCACCTGGACCACGCCATCCGCAGACTTCCCGTCGATGACCGCCTGACCCTGGATCTACCCCTGCTGATCCGCTGCATGGTCATCAATCGCCTCCTGGAGCCCATGAGCAAGCTGGCCACCACCCGCTGGCTCAACCGCGACGTCGAAGTTCCAGGCCTGGAAGATGGCGTCCTGGTCGAACATCTGTACCGGGCCATGGATCACCTGGAGCCCCACAAGAACGACCTCGAGATGCACCTCTTCAACCGCCTGACGGACCTGTTCTCGCTCGATGTGAGCCTTGTGTTCTATGACACCACCCTGGCCTACTTCGAAGGCGAGGGAGCCGGTGATCTCGTCCGGTTCAGTCGGAAGCATCGAAGGCTCGAGAAGAAGGAGGTCCTCATCTGTGTCGTCCTCAGCCGCGACGGCTTCCCCATCTTCCACCGTGTCCTTCCAGGGAACGTCAACGATGTCAGTGCCGTGAGCCAGGTGGTTCGCGAACTGAAGGACCGATTCCGGATCCAGGAGTGCATCTTCGTCGGTGACGCCGGGATGCACAGCGTCGACAACCTTCGGGAGATCGAGGAGAAGCTGCAGTATAAGACGATCGTCGGGGTTCCCCTGCGGAAGAGCGTGGTCATCCGGGATCAGATCCTGCGGCGGCCAGGGCGGTACCACCGGATCCAGGCGAACCTGTTGGTCAAGGAAGTGGAAGTGAACGGTCGGCGCTACATCCTCGGGTTCAACCCGGAAGAAGCCCGCCGCGAGAAGAGCCGTCGCCTGCACCTGCTCAAGACTCTCCAGGAGAAGATCGATGCACTGCCTCGGGCCAAGGATCCCCAGAAGGCGCGCGCCCGGATTCTGGCTGATCGGCAGCGCGCACCGTATCTGTGGAAGCCGGCCTCGAAGACGAAAGAAGAGGGCAAGATGGCCTCCTATCGGCTCCGGATCGACATGAAACGGGTTCGCCAAGCGGCCCGCTATGACGGGAAGCATGTCATTCAGACCAGCGCAGATGTCCTGACTCGCAATGAGGTGGCCCGGGCATACCGTGATCTTCAGAAGATCGAGCGCTGCTTCAAGCACCTGAAGAGCGCGGCAATCTGCGTCCGGCCGGTCCGGCACTATCGCGATCGGCGCATCCGAAGCCATGTCCAGATCTGTATGCTGGCCTTGGTCCTCGAACGGATGATCCAGAAGCGCCTCGATGAGGCCGGAATCGAGATGGAAGCGCCCCGCGCCCTCGAGGAACTGTCGTCACTGCGAACGGTCCTGCAGACGGTTCAGGGCAGGCTTCACCGGTTCAGGAACGAACCAACTCCTCTTCAGGCGTCAATCCTTGCCGGATGCAAGGTCCGACTTCCCCCGCGGGTCGAGGCGGTCAAGGGGTAGGTGCTTGGTGAGTAGCGAGGATCGGAAGGAGAGGGGGGTGGTGGCAAACTTTTTCCTCAAAATGCCCGAGACGACCATCAATAGGGCATTTCCGCAAATCAACCTGTTGAATTTGCGCTCAGGCGACCTTGTAGATGACCGGCCGGTATCGGGGGCGGGGGATCGGGCGGCCTTCCTGGCGGGCGGCGGCCAGCCAGGCGGTCTTCGCGGCCAGGACCTCCTTCAGGGCTTCCTCCGGGGAGGGCCCGAACGCCGAGCAATGCCGCAGATCGGGGATGTCGGCAATGTACCCCTGGTCTTCTTCGCTGTAGAACAGGTTGATGTGATAATCCTTCATTCCTGGCCCCCCATGGTCAACCCGTATCGTTCGATCAGGTCGAGCAACTGGCCAATCTGATATGGTTTGGC
>CAZKPI010000498.1:0-4301 GCA_964554555.1 uncultured bacterium | reverse complement strand
CGCCGCACCCATGAGCCCGAGATGCTCGGCCTCGCCCAGCTCGGGTTCTCGGTGCTCGCCGCCGACGCCCCCGGCCACGGCGACCGCGACGACGGCCGCCTGGCCGCCCTCGGCCGGGAAGCCGGCGACACCGCCAGCCGCCGCCTTTTCCTCGGGATCATCGACGAATGGGCCGCCGAAACCGAAGCCCTGATCGGCCGCCTGCGCGGCCTGGGCTGTCGGGTCGGACTGGCCGGCGTCTCCATGGGCGGCTTTCTGACCTACGCGGCGCTCGCCGGCGACACCCGCCCCGACGCCGCCGCCGCCCTCATCGCCTCCCCGGTCTGGGAATCGCCGGCCGGCCGCGCTCCCCACCGCCATCCCGACCGCTTTCCCCCCGTTCCCCTGCTGACCGTCACCGCCGGCCTGGATCCGACGGTCCCGCCCGGCCCCGCCCGCACCTTCGCCGAACGACTGCACCCCCTCTACGCCGCCTGCCCCGACCGCCTGCACGCGGTCCACTTTCCCGACTCCGGCCACATGATGCGCCAGGAGGACTGGCAGGCCGCCTGGGTCGAGATCGGCACCTGGTTCCTCCGCCACCTGTGACGCCGGGTCCGGCACCCCGGGCCAGAAGCCGGTCCGGCCGGCGGCGGAGGGTCTTCGCGTCGGCCGGGGGCGCGGCGTCTCTTCGTCCGGAGCCGGGCCCCGAGGAGCCATGCGGCGCCGGCCAGGGCTGGCCGTCCCCCTGGTTGCCCTCCCCGCCGCATTTTGGGTATCCTCTGTCCGGCCGCTTCGTTGGTCAGGCCCGCCTTCCCTGTGAAAACCGGTTTCCGAGGCATGAACATGAGAATCACCCGACTCGTCCTGGCCTTCCTGCTGACCGCTGGCCTACTCCCCCTTCCCGCCGCCGAGAACCTCAAGTTCCACCATCTGACCATCGAGGACGGTTTGTCCCAGAACACCGTCAACGCCATCGCGCAGGACCGGACCGGCTATTTGTGGATCGGCACCCAGGACGGGCTGAACAAATACGACGGCACCGGGTTCGTCCAGTACAAAACCGACCCGGGCAACCCCGACAGCCTCGGGGAAAACTATGTCTATTGCCTGGCCATCGACCGCCATGACGTCATGTGGATCGGCACCCGCGGGCGCGGCCTCAACCGCTTCGACCCGAAGACCGGGCGGTTCGCCACCTTCTTCTACGACCCGTCCAATACCGATGCCGTCAACGACAACTTCATCTTCACCCTGCTGGCCGACCCCGACGGCACCACCCTCTGGGTCGGCACCGAGCAGAACGGCCTGAACCGCTTCGACACGGTGCGCCAGACGTCAACCAAGTTCCGCCACGAGGCGGGCAGGGCCGACTCGATCAGCGGCGACCGCATCACCGCCCTCTGCCGGGACGCCTCGGGCAGTCTGTGGATCGGCACCCGTGAGAATGGCCTGAACCTCTTTCTCGAGAAGGAAGGACGGTTCCTCCGTTTCTCCCACGATCCGGCCGACCCCTCCAGCCTGAGCGACGACTGCGTCAACACGATCCGCGAGGACCGTCGGGGCAACCTGTGGATCGGAACCCGGAATGGGCTGAACCGGCTCGACCGCGGGACGCGCACCTTCACCGTCTTCCGGCACGACCCGGCCAACCCGTCGAGCCTGAGCCACAACCGCGTCACCGCCCTCCACGAGGACCGCTCCGGCCGGTTCTGGGTCGGCACCGAAGGCGGCCTGAACCTGTTCGACCGTGACCGGCTGACCTTTTCCTCCTGGAAGGAGGACGCCGCCAACCGGTACAGCCTGTCGAACAACGACATCATGAACATCTTCGAGGACGACAACGGCACCCTGTGGTTCGGCACCTTCACCGGCGGCCTGAACAAGCTCCTCCGCCCGAAGTTCACCCACATCGAACGGGATCCCGCCGCCCCCTCCTCCCTGCCCCAGAACAGCGTCTGGGCCATCTGCGTCGACCATGAAGGCATGGTCTGGTTCGGCACCGAAAGCGAAGGCCTCTGCCGCTGGGACCGCACGACCGACACCTTCACCACCTTCCGGAACCGGGAGGACGACCCGACCTCGCTCAGCTCGAACGTCGTCCAGGCCATCTTCGAGGATGCCCAAAAGACCCTGTGGATCGGCACCGACAGCGGCCTGAACCGGTTCGACCGCCAGACCGGCCGGTTCACCCGCTTCCTCGACGACCTGCGCGTCCTGGCTTCCCCGGACTGCCGCGACATCATGAAGATCACCGGCGACCGCGCCGGGAACCTCTGGCTGGCCACCTACGGAGGCGTCTGCCGGTTCGTGCCCGGGACCGGTTCCGATCCCGCCACGTTCTCGTATCTCGTTCCGGCGGCGGGGAAGAACAGCCTGAGCCACAAGCGGGTGCGCACGGTGTTCCAGGACTCGACGGGCCTCTTCTGGTTCGGCACCGAGAACGGGCTGAACCGCTACGACGCCGCCGCCGGCCGGTTCGACCTGTTCGCCCACGACCCCGCCCGCCCCGACTCGCTTTCCCACAATCGCGTGTATTCCGTGTTCGAGGATGCCCAGGGAACGTTGTGGGTCTGCACCAAGAACGGTCTGAACCGGTTCGACCGCGCGACCGGCCGGTGCCGGCTGTATTCCGAGCGCGACGGGCTTTCGAACAACACCGTCTACGGCGTGCTGGCCGACCGCCAGGGCGCCCTCTGGATGAGCACGAACAACGGCCTCACCCGGCTCGACCCCGCCACCGGCCAGACGCGCACCTTTTCCGTCGACGACGGGCTCCAGAGCAACGAGTTCAACATGGGATCGTTCGGCCAGGCCCCCGACGGCGAGATGTTCTTCGGCGGCATCAACGGCGTGAACGCCTTCCACCCGGACCGGATCACCTACAACACCCGGCCCCCGCCCGTCGTCCTGACCACCTTCCGCAAGCTCGACAAGGTGGTGATGACGGCCCGGGAGCTGGCCGACTGCCCCGAACTGCACCTGTCCTACCGGGACAACTTCTTCTCCTTCGAGTTCGCCGCCCTCGACTTCGTCGCCCCCGCGCGCAACCGCTATGCCTACAAGATGGAAGGGTTCGACGCCGACTGGATCCCCTGCGCCAGCCGCCGCTACGCCGCCTACACCAACCTCAGCGGCGGCCGCTTCGTGTTCCGGGTCAAGGCCTCGAACAACGACGGGGTCTGGAACGAGACCGGCACCGCGATCGCCCTCGTCATCCCGCCCCCCCCCTGGAAGACCTGGTGGGCCTACGGCCTGTACGTCACCGCGGTGCTCGGCAGTTTCTCCGCCTACGTCGCCTGGAAAAAGGCCCAGCACGCGCGGGAGATGGCCTTCCAGAAACGCCTCAACGATGCCGCCAACCGGTTCGTCCCCCACGAGTTCCTGGCCCTTTTGGGCAAGCCCGACATCCTCGAGGTCGGCCTGGGCGACCAGGTGCAGAAAGAGATGAGCATCTTCTTCTCGGACATCCGGTCGTTCACCAATATTTCCGAGAAGCTGTCGCCCAGGGAGAACATCGACTTCATCAACGCCTACCTCGGCAGGGTCGGGCCGGTCATCCGGGAGCACCACGGGTTCATCGACAAGTACATCGGCGACGCCGTCATGGCGCTGTTCCACACCTCGCCCGACGACGCGGTGCGGGCCGCCGTCGCCTCCCTGCAGGCGGTCGACCGGTTCAACGAGGACCGCCGGCAGGAACACCAGGAGCCGATCCGGATCGGCATCGGCATCAACACCGGCACGCTCATGCTCGGCACGGTCGGTGAGCGCGACCGCCTCAACGCCACCGTCATCTCCGACGCCGTCAACCTCGCCTCGCGCATCGAAGGCCAGACCAAGGCCTACGGGGCCGGGATCCTCATCACCGACGCGACCCTCGAACGACTCGGACGGCGCGGGGATTTCCTCATCCGCCCCGTCGACCGGATCGCCGTCAAGGGCAAGGACCGCGCCGTAGCGATCCACGAGGTCTTCAGCGGCGCCCCCGCCCCGGAGCTGGAGTACAAATCAGCCATCCTGGACTGCTACCTGGAGGCTATCACTTTGTACTACCAACGGAAATTCGCCGAGGCCGGACGGCTGTTCGAAGCATGCCTCCGCCCCGGGATCGAGGACAAGTGCGTCAGGATGTATCTGGAGCGGTGCCGCTTCTACACCGCCTCCCCCCCGCCCCCCGACTGGGACGGCGTCACCCGCCTGACCAGCAAGTGAGGGGAAATCCCGCCGCCCGGCGATGTGTTGTTTCGGAGCCGTGCAGGGCGGGGGTTCCCGTGCCCCGGGCGGTCCCTCCGGTGGACCCCCGGGCCCGGGCCCGGCCC
>CAZKPI010000497.1:1104-4303 GCA_964554555.1 uncultured bacterium | reverse complement strand
CAGGTCACCGCGCGGATCAACTCCGAATATCTCACCATCGGAAAATACAAGACCCATGCGGACAATCTCCTGCGCTGGTGCGGCTATGCGCCGACCCTGATGGAAGACATCAAATACCATTATGCCCGCAACCCCTTTTCCACCCTGGTCATCGTCGGGATCGGCCTGTTGTTCGTCTTCTTCGTCTACCGCAACGTGTTCGCCCCCTGACGGACGCCTCTGCCACGGTCTGTTCATCCCGGAAGCGACAACCCCCGGGGGTGAGAAACCCCGGGGGTTGTTTCCGGACGGCAGGGGCGGCCGGGCGGCCCGGCCGGAAGCTGGGGGTGCCGCTCAGCGCAACGGCAGTTTCAGGTCCTCGCCCAGGCGCTGGAAGGCCAGATCCAGCCAATAGCCGGCAAAACCGGCGGCCTTGGCCTTCCGGAAATTGATGAGAGCGCGGCCCCTTTCCCCCTTCTGCATCCAGGCCATGCCGAGGATGTAGTAGGACCAGCCGTCCTTGAGGGACCGGCCCTCGAGAAGGGAAATGGTCTGATCGGGCTGTTTCAGGGCCAGATGAATGGCGGCCATGTCGCACAGGACGAATTCATCGCCCGGATCCAGATGGAGGGCCAGTTCCAGTTCCTGGAGCGCATCGAGATAGGCGCCTTTGCCCGACAGCACGACCCCCATCAGGCGATGGGCCTCAGCCACCTTCGGGGCTTTTTCCATGAGCAGGTCGGCGAAATGGAAGGCTTTGCGGTAATCCTCCTCGGTCGCCCCGCCCAGGAGAGAGAGATGGAAGTAGATGCGCCCGAGCTGAAGGTACCCCTCGAGGTATTCCGGGTTGAGGGCGACCGCCTTCTCGTAGGCCTCCCAAGCCTGCCGCAGGATCTGGGTACTGCCCAACCGGATGCCTTCCGCCATCAATTGTTCGGCCGAACCGAGGGGGATTCCGCCAGGCAGTACCCGGATGGAGACAGCAACGGCCGCCCCGGAAACGGCCAGCGAGAGAACCAGGGCCAGGGCCAACGAACGAATGGACATTCCAGACCTCCCGATGGTATAAAGGTGCGAATTGCCGCGACTAGGATAATATGGGAACCCCCGGGAATCCACCAGAAAAATCGCCGACCCCGGCCGCCGGAGTGCCGTCTTCCGGTTCAGGTCCCGCCGGAGCCGTCACTCCCCAGCCGGCCGGGGGAACCGCCAGGGCTGCTGCCGGCTGGCTGACCGTTTTCCTGCTGTTTTTCGCCGTCCCCCTGGGAAGCCTCTACGAGGGCTACCGCATCTATTCGGCGAGCCAGGCTTCCGATGCCCGGGACCGGATGATCCAGTATTATACCCGCGAGCTGACCTCCCTGCGAACGAACGTCTCCAACGAACGGGTCCTGCGGCAGATTTTCCATTCCTTCCGCGAAGCCTACCAACGCCATTTCAAGACCCCGGCCAAGAACGAAACCCTGTTCCAGCAAACCCTCAAGGAACTGCCGGCCAGTTCCACGATCATCATGTGGAACGAGGACGGGGTGGCCTCTCTGCAAGGGGTCCCCATCCCGGCCCCCGACAGCCTGGTCACCCTTCTGCGAAAGGGGCATTCCCAATTTTCCGACGGGTCGGCCCTGCGGACCTCCGATGGCCCGGATCCCTTCCTGCAGGAGATGGCCCCCATCCTCAAGGCTCTTCAGCCCGTCCTGGGCAAGAACTTCCCCGTCCAGAGGGCGGTCCTTGCGCCGGGCACCCTGATCGCCGGCGAAGACCCGAGCCAGCCATGCGTCCTCTATTGGGACCTCGTGCACGACCAGGGCAATCCCAAAGGCGGCTTCGTGGCCATCATCCCCGGGCGGTCCCTGACCGAGACGTTTGGCCTTTCCTACGTTCTGGCTTCCGACCAGGCGGCCAACCCGGAATTTTCCAACGGGTTCGCCAATCTGAACGACCCCAACGCCTTCCAGGTTTCGTATGCCGGGCTGGAACAGATCGCCAAACGGATGTTCACCCAGTATCGCCTCTCCCTCGAGTCTCCCACGGTGGATGGCGACTGGGTTCTCGTCGTCATCCCCCTGTCGGAATCGTCGGTGGTGCGCCTGTTCTCGGCGTTTTCGGTCCGCCGGTACCGGCTCACCCTGGAAACCAGCACGCAAAACGGGATGATCGCCTGCCTGATCCTCCTCGCCATCGGGGCCCTGCTGTTCCGACAGGCCTATCGGCGGGCGGTCACCACCGGGTTGTCCATCCGGATCAAGGTGGCGGGATTGTTCCTGCTGTCCCTGATGCTTCCGCTGTCCCTTCTGCTGCTGCTCGGCCTGCATTATTCCCTCGACCGGGCCAAGATCCTGACCGTCGAGGCGAACCAGCGTCTGCAGAGGGAAATGAAGCGCCTCGACGACAACGTGGTCGAGTTCTGCCGCACCCGGGCCAATCTCTGGCAGACATTCAAGGATCTCGACGCCGTCCGGACCCCCGATCCTCCAGTACTGGCGGCCACCTTCAAGGATTTCCAGAGCCGCAAACAGCTCGAGCGGGTCTACCTGGTCGATGCCGCCGGCAAGGTGCTGTTCGACCAGGATGCCCTGTTCCCGGAAGCCAGCCGCAAGGCCTTCGCCGGCGAGCTGGGCCGCCAGGCGATCCAGATGGCCGGCCTGACCAGTTCCCCGGGCGGCCTGGAGCGGAACGAAAAGGACGTGTTGTCCCGGACTCTGGTCAACCGCCTGGCCGGACAGCGGGGACTGATCCACCAGATGGTCTGGCCGGGCACCACCACCAAGGTTTACGTCTATATCGATCTGGTGCCCCCGCCCCCCGGCTCCCCGGCCGACGCCGGACCCCGCGCCCTGATCGTGACCATGGACAAAGTGAATCTGGACCGGGAGTATCTGCACGAGTCCATCCGCAATCAGCAGAGGCGCGCGCACGAACTGCGGTTCTTCGCCATGAACCGGGAAGACCTCACCGACACCGTTCCCGAGCTGCAGCCCGTTTTCAAAGCCAACCTCCTGCCCCTCATCGCCCTCTCCCAGATCCGCGAAACCCCCGACGCCGAGCAGGTCCCCGACGGGGACCAGACCCTCCTGGTCTCGATGACCCCCGGCAAGATGCTGGAGGACTTCCTCCTGGGCGCCTACCTCGACCACGGCGAGGTGATGGCCTCGATCACGATGATGTACTGCTTCATCGCCGTTGCTCTGGTGCTGAGCGGCCTGGGCGGGCTCACCCTGGT
>CAZKPI010000497.1:0-1036 GCA_964554555.1 uncultured bacterium | reverse complement strand
CCTTCCCGTCCACGAGAAGGACGAACTGGGCGACCTGTCCCAGGCCTTCAACGACATGACCAAGCGGCTCCGCAACCGGCTGACAGAATTGACCGTGCTGTACAACCTGACGCAGAAAGCCTCGACCACGCACAACCAGCGCGAGGTCTTCGACCTGGCGGCCCGCCATCTGAAGGAGCATCTCGGGGCGAACGACTGCGGAACCGCCTGGATCAACGAGGGGGAAGGGCAGGAAAACCTCTATCTGGCCGAGAACCGCGATACCGCGCTGGCCGCCACCATCCGCAAGACGGTCGGGGAAGCCATCCAGAAACGGAACCTCCATTTCGGCCCCTTCCCCACCAAGGACGCGGGCGGAGTCCTGGGGATCCCGCTCTTCTTTGAGGAAAAGGAGTTCGGCGGCATCTACCTGATGTTCAAGCAGTCCCTCGCCCGCGGGACGCAGTTGTCCCTGACCTCCGACGAGCGCAGTTTCATCGAGACCCTGCGGCACCACCTGTCCCTCATCATCGAGAAACAGAGGCTGTTCGAGCAGGCCATCACCGACGGCCTGACCCGGCTGTACGTCCGCCGGTTCTTCCTCGGCTCGCTCGAAAAAGAGCTGGCCCGCGCCCGCCGCTACAAGACCGACCTCTGCCTTCTGCTCCTCGACATCGACCATTTCAAGAAGTTCAACGACACCTACGGGCACCAGGTGGGCGACCTGGTTCTGCGGGAGACCGCCCAGCGTATCATCGAGAGCATCCGGGCGGTCGATACCCCCGGCCGCTACGGCGGCGAGGAGATGGCGGTCATCCTGCCCCAGACTCCGGTCAAAGACGGCCTTCTGGTAGCGGAACGGATCCGCTCCACCATCGAGGGCGCCGTGTATCCGCACAGCGAGTTCGAACTGCACGTGACCGTTTCGATCGGGGTCACCTCGCTGTGCGGCCGGGGGCCCACCGTCGAGGCCCTGGTCGAGGAAGTCGACAAAGCCCTCTATAAAGCCAAGGCGGAGGGGCGCAACCGGGTCGTCCTGGCCGAAGGGCTCGACCCC
>CAZKPI010000496.1:0-4315 GCA_964554555.1 uncultured bacterium | reverse complement strand
AGCCTGCGCGGCTCCGGCCTGCGCGGCTCCAGCCTGCGCGGCTCCGGCCTGGGCGGCTCCAGCCTGCGCGGCTCCAGCCTGGGCGTCCTCGCCGGACAGGAACCGGACATTTTTCTGGTGGGTCCAGCCGGTCGGGGCCGGTTGGCCGGAGAACGCCAGTTTCACCCATTCCCCCTGCCGCTCGAGGACCGTGGCGCGGGTGCCGCGGGCGGGGGCGAACAGCCGTTGGCGCTGGGTCGCGGGGCCGTCCCGCACGTTCCCCTCGTCGTCGATGAACTCGGCGATCTGGGCGGCGGGGGCGGCCGTGATGATCCGGACGTTGTTCCGGTGGGTCCAGCCGATGGCGGCGGGTTGGCCGGTGAAGGCCAGTTTCAGCCAATCCCCCTGCTGTTCGAGGATGCCGGCGCGTGTGCCCCGGGCCGGAGCGAACAGCTGTCGGCGCTGGGTCCCCGGCCCGTCGCGCACGTTCCCCTCGTCATCGACGAATTCGGCGATCCGGGCGGCGGGGGCCGGTGAAACCGCCGGCGCGGGGGCCTGCCCCTGCTGGACGGCCAGGAGGAGATCGAGGTTGCGGCGTTCGCGGGCGGAGAAGGCTTTCTCGACGACGGCGGCGTCGGGCTGGGTCGGCCGGTACCAGGGCTGGGCGGCGAAGACCTGCCGGAGGTCAGCCTTCTTGAAGATGTACCCGTGGCGCGCGTAGAGGGAGTTGCGCAGAAGGTCGAGCTCCCGAGCGGGTTTTCCCCGCAGGTCGGCTTCGGCCAGATCGACGGCGGCCAGGTCGGGAAAGCCGGCGGTTGCGCCGGAACCGGTGGCGGTCGCGGCGTCGGGGACATCCCCCAGGTCGAGGCGCAGTCCGGTCGGAGTGGTCTGGTCGCTGACCACGTCGTAGGTCAGGATCTCGCCCGTCGCGGCGTCGATGTGATACCACGCGGTGTTGACATAGTGGTCTTCGCGGTTCTCCCCGCCGGTGACCAGGTGGAAGGACCGCCCGCCCTCCGTGAAGGGGCCGTCATACCGAAAGGAAGGCGGCAGGGGCCGGCCGGCCGCCTTCAGCGTGTCCATCAGGCGGCCGACGATGGTTTCGCCGGGGTCGGCGGCGGCGAGGGGGGAAAGCGCCCACAGGACCAGGATGGCGGCGGCCAGGGCCGGGAATGCTCGTTGCATGCTCGTCTCCTTGTCGGATCGGAAGTGTCGTTCCACCCGGCCATTCTACCGCGGATCAGGTCCCTGGGGAATTCGCCCGCACCCGCGCCTCCTCCCGGGGCCCCGCGTCGGGCCGCCGGGCCGTCACGGGAGACCCTGCCGCCCAGGGCGCGGGGAGGCGGCCAGCACCAGGAAAGGCCATTTCACGGAGAGACGGCCGCCGGGTTCCTCTTCCTTCCGGCAGGCGGATGGCCCCGCCGGGGCCATGGGCAGATCCCGTGGCCGGATTCCGCTGACGGGCCGGGGGGTCAGGAAACACTGGCGGTTTGTCGGGGTTTCCCCTACCATGGAGGAATGGGGAAGAGCGAAGGGGCCGCGCCGTGGCGCCGGGCGTCCAATCCGTGCGCAGACTGCCCGGTGTCCTGCTGTACGGCGTTCACGGTGTTCGTCACCGCGTTTGACCTGTGGCGGCTTCGCCGCCGGTTTCCGCGCCGGTGGATGAACCTGGTGGGTTTTCTGCCCGCCGCCCGGGCGCCGGCCGGTTTCGCCCCCTACGCCTTTTCCCTCGGCGGCCGCGGGCGGTATCTTCTGCGCCTGCGGCGGCGGGGCCGGGCTTGCGCTTTCCTGCGTCCGTCCCCCGGCGGGCGGTGCGGCATCCATCCCGTGCGGCCGGATGTCTGCCGGTGTTATCCCTTCCAGGGGCGGGGCGGGGAACTGGTGCCGGTCCGGCAGATGCTCTGTCCCCGGCCCTGGCCCCTCGACGATACTGCCGCCGCCGCCTTTCAGGCGGCCTGGGCGGCCAAGGTCCGCCATTTCTTCCAGCACCAGGCTTTCCTGGAGAGCTGGCACGAGGACGAACTGCCGCGGCGGCGGGGGGCTTCCCTGCCCCCCATGGCCGAGCGGCGGGCCGCCTTGCTTGTCTTCCTGGCAGAGCGGGCGGCGGCCGCGGAGGAGGGCGGGGAACCATGAGGAAGCAGAAAGGAGCCCTGGCGGGCCTGATCGGGACGGTCCATCTCGACCCTGCCGGCGAAGCCAGACTGCGGGCCGCCCTGGGCACCCTGCGGCCGCAGGCGGTGACGGTCGATGTCAGCCCGTATGCGATCGAGTTCCGGCTCCGGCGCGGGGAGGAACTGCGCGGGCGGCTGGATCCCTTCCGGGGAGCGGACGGCACCCTGCCGCCCGGCCTGGAGGCGGTGTCAGCCCAGTTGCTGGTCCCCTACGAGTGGACGGCGGCGGCCGCCTACGCCGCCGAGACCGGCATCCCCGCCGAGGCGGTGGGGGACAGCGGGGCGTCGCGCGAATGGCTGGAACTGCTGGAGAACGAACTGCTGGCCCCGGCCAATCTGGCTCGCCTGGCCCGCGAGGAGGTGCCGATCCTGTCCGAGCAGGTGGCCTGGGAATACGCGACGGCCCGCCGCCATTGGCGGGAAGGCAAGGCGACGGGAGAGGCCGGGCGGGAAAGGCTGAGGGCCGCCGATACCCGGATGGCCAACCTCCTCGCCGCCCGCCCCGACCGGAAAGGGCTGGTCCATGTCACTGGCTGGGAGCATCTGGCCGGCCTGTCAGCCGCCCTGGAACTGCCTCCGGCCCGGTGCGCCCTGCTCTGCGACTTCTCGTCGTTTGGCCGGGTTCCCGGCCGGGGAGAACCCGGCCGGGAATGAGGGGAGCGCTTACTGGTCGCGCCCGGGTCCGCCCTTGGGTTCGGGGGCGGGAATGGTGGCCAGGACCTTGATGAACTCCTGGAACGCCGTGTCGATGCGGAACCGGGCGTCGGTGTTCTCTGACAGCAGGTGGTAGACGCAGTCCTTGGCCTCGGGGCGGTCGTAGGTCAGCCACAGCTCGAAGCGGTTGTCGGCCTGCTGTGCCAGCAGGGACTTCCCGGTGAACTCGAGCAGGAAATACTTCTGCGCCCAGTCGCGCAGGATCGCCTTCTGGGGGGGCAGGGCCCGCTTGTTCGCCTTCTCCTGGAACTTCTCCAGGATCAGCTTGCCGAGCGATTCCCCCGCCGCCATGACGGTGATGTAGGCCTTGTCACCGGCCTTGGCCAGGAGGGGGGCGTAGGCCTCGTTGTTCTTTTTGGCGGCGGCCGCCTCCACGAACTTTCCGACCAGGTCAGGGGTGCCGCCCACGAAGGTGGAGGCGTCGGGGAGGCACATCGCGGCCTTGCCGTCCTTGGCGGCGAGTCCCTGGACGGTGCCGAACTGGGTGGGGGTGACCTTGTCGGTGGCGGCCAGTTTCACCTGGGCGGTGATCTTCTCGATGTCGAATTTCCCGCTGGCCACGACCAGGCCGGCCTTGCCGTCGAGGTCCAGCATGGCCTGGATGGCGGAGATGTCGGTCAGCGGGTTGAAGGAAACGGCCTTGGTGAAGTTGAGAAACATGTCCTTGGCCGGAGGCGGGATCAGGGGGTTCTTGTCGACCAGGTCCTGCAGGGGGAGGTTGGTGTGGTTGGCCAGGATGACCACCACGTCGATGCCTTCGGGGATGGCTTTCACCTCGAGGGCCGAGCCGGCGAACGGCAGGGCGAGCACGAACAGGGCGGCCAGGAAAAAGGCGGTCCGGGTCTGATGGCGCATGGGTCCTCCAGTCAAGTGTGAGATCGGGCAGGGGCTCGGGGACTCCCCGCGGTCATTCTACCACCTCCCTCCCGCGGACGCCCTGAAGAGGAGGCCATAAAGAGAAAAGGCCGCCCGCCGGCGGCCTTTATGGGATGGCGTTCTGCCTATTTCACGAACAGGTAGAAATGGGTGATGAAGTCGAACAGGTCGAGGTTGACCAGGGTCAGGCGGACCGGCATCTGATGGAGGGAACCGGCGAGAACCCCGGTCACCCGGTCGTAGCGCAGGGTCACCGGCTGGCGGTTGGCGTAGCCGGTCACCACGCCGGTCTCCATGTCGAACGCCAGATGGAGGGGGGCGTGCTGGGCGCAGCCGTCGAGGGTCTTCTTCTGCCAGTCGATGTCGGCCCGGTAGGGGGCGAAGTTCACACTGCCCTCGTGAACGATGCGGTCGGGTGACCATTGGAAGGCGATCTGCACGGGGGCCTGGTTCAGGCCGCCGGTGATGGTGTTGGCCTCGTGGTCGATCTTCAGGCCCGCCGGCTGGAGGTTGAGGGCCCCTTCGATGGTCCACAGGCGGCGGTCGAAGGTCAGCTTCAGCGGCTGTTGGTTGAA
>CAZKPI010000495.1:0-4323 GCA_964554555.1 uncultured bacterium | reverse complement strand
CCTCCGGCTGGTTACGGCACGGGCGTTCCGGCCGGCCGCCCGCAACGGCACCGGGGCCTGGCCGGACCCGGACCGCCCGGGTCAGAGGTGGCAGAAGTTTTCGGGGGTCTGGCTCGCGAACACGCCCCGGTACTCGCCCGCCCCCTCGCAATAGGTGAAGATGAACTGGCAGATGGCGGTGCCAGGGATGATCCGCAGTTGGATGGGACCGAAGTTCGAGATCTCCAGCACCTGATGGTTGGCGATGCCCGGCTGCATGAACGAGGCGGAGATGTGGACCAGAAGGCCCACGCGGGCAAAGCGGCTGCGGCCTTCCAGCCAGCCGGCGATCCCCTTGCGGAGGGTGATCTTCTCCTGCGTGATGCCCAGCACCGTCTGGCCGGGCTGGATGATCAGGTCCTGGCCGGGGGGAACCCGGAAGCCCTTGGTGGCCGCCTTGAAGTCCATGTCGTCGGTGAGGTGCAGTTCGGCAGGCAGGTGGACGAACACCCGGAAGGCGTTGCTGATATGCAGATCGACGCTGGCCGGCCCCAGCATGGACTCGTTGAACGGGTCGATGGCGATGTTGCCTTTCCGCATTTCCTCGAGAATGGCTTCACGACCGAGTATGGACACGCAGTTCCCTCCTGGCTGGATTGGGACGGCCCCCTGGGCGTGGTCATGGTATCCCTTCCCACCCTTCCAAAGCAAGAACCGAATGCGTTGCGGGTGAATTTCGGAAACACCTGACCAAACGTATGGGAGGGGGAACCTCCGTCGGGCAGGCGGTTGCCAGGATCGGGGTTTGGCTGGCCCGGAACCGGGCGATTGGCTTCCTGATCGTGGTTTCCAGGGTGATCACCCGGCCGGCTCGGCTTTTTCGCCATTCATGGACCAGATTTTAACGGCCGGGAATCTGCGAAAAACACCTTCGTCAGGCGGCCCCGAAATCGGCGGGAGGGCGGTCTTTTCAGGGGCGGGGAACCCTGTTATACTTCGGGCCTGACATGTACCATACGAATTTCGTGCACCTGCACGTTCACAGCCATTACAGCCTGCTCGACGGAGCCGCGCCCGTCAAGGCGATCGTGGAGGCGGCGCGCCGGTTCCGCATGCCGGCGGTGGCGATCACCGATCACGGCAACATGTTCGGGACGATCGACTTCTACCAGACCGCCATCAAGCGCGGGGTGAAGCCGATCATCGGGTTCGAGGCCTACCTGGCCCCGGGCAAGCGCACCGAGAAAAACCAGAAGGACCAGAAGGACTACCACCTCGTCCTGCTGGCCCGCAACCACGACGGGTACAAGAACCTGGTCAAGCTGTCGACCCTGGCCTACACCGAAGGCTTTCACTCGCGTCCCCGCATCGACCGCGAACTGCTCGAGAGATACCACGACGGCCTGATCGGCCTGGGGGCCTGCCTGCAGGGTGAGATACCCCAGAAGCTGGCCCGCAGTGACCTGGCCGGGGCCCGCGAGGCCGCCGACTTCTACCGGGGCCTGTTCGGCGCCGACAACTTCTACCTCGAGGTGCAGAACCACGGGTTGTCCCCGCAGGTCGAGCTCCTGCCGAAACTGGTCGGGTTTGCGCGCGAGAACGAGATCCCGCTGGTGGCGACCAACGACAGCCACTACATCAACCCCGAAGACTGGGAGGCGCACGAGGCCCTGCTCTGCATCCAGACCCGGTCGACGCTCAACGACGAGACCCGGTTCCGGTTCGGCTCGAAGGAATTCTATTTCAAGTCGCCGCAGATGATGGCCGACCTGTTCCCCGACCTGCCCGACGCCATCACCAACACGGTGCGGGTCGCCGAGAAGTGCAACGTCAAGTTCACCCTTGGCAAGTCGATCCTGCCGCACTTTCCCATTCCCGAAGGCAAGACCTCCGAGAGCTACCTCGAGGAATTGTGCCGGCAGGCCCTGCCCGTGCGGTATCCCAACGCCGATGAGGCGGTGCTCAAGCGGCTCGACTACGAGCTGTCGGTCATTCGCAAGATGGGGTTCTGCGACTACTTCCTCATCGTCTGGGATTTCATCCACCAGGCGCGGGTCATGGGTGTGCCTGTCGGGCCGGGCCGCGGTTCGGCGGCCGGCAGTATCGTCGCCTACCTTCTGCGGATCACCGATCTCGAGCCCCTGCGCTACGGCCTGCTGTTCGAGCGGTTCCTCAACCCTGACCGCATCAGCATGCCCGATATCGACATCGACTTCTCGGACGACGGGCGCGGCCGGGTCATCGACTATGTCGTCAAGAAGTACGGCCGGGAGCGCGTCTCCCAGATCGCCACCTTCGCCGCCATTTTGGCCAAGACGGCCATCCGCGACATCGGGCGGGTCATGGGCATGCCCCTGCCCGATGTCGACCGCATCGCGAAACTGGTTCCCGAAAAGCCCGGCATCCACCTCAAGAACTGCATCACCAAAGGAAAACCCGAGGAGGAGGTGCCCGAACTCAAGGAGATCTGGGAGAAAGGCACTCCCGACCAGAAGAAGCTCCTGCGCATCGCCATGACGGTCGACGGGCTGTACCGGCACAGCGGCATCCATGCCGCCGGCGTGGTCATCTCGCGCGACCCGCTGATGGACATCGTCCCGATGTTCAAGGACAAATCGGGCGAAATCATCACCCAGTATGAGAAGAATGCGATCGAGAAGATCGGCCTGCTGAAGATGGACTTCCTGGGCCTGAAAACGCTGACCGTCATCCAGCGGGCCCTCGAGTACATCAAGGAGGTGCGGAACCAGGAGATCGACTTCGACCACCTGGGGTTCGACGACCAGCCCACCTACGACCTGCTCTGCCGCGGCATCACCCAGGGCGTGTTCCAGCTCGAATCGTCCGGGATGCGCTCGCTCATCATGCGCCTCAAACCCTCGGTCTTCGAGGACATCATCGCCCTGCTCGCCATGTACCGGCCCGGGCCGCTGGGATCGGGCATGGTCGATGATTTCGTCGAGCGCAAGCACGGCCGGCAGGCCCTGGCCTACCCTCACCCTGACCTGGAGCCGGTCCTGAAGGACACCTACGGGGTCTTCCTCTACCAGGAGCAGTGCATGCAGACCGCGAACATCCTGGCCGGGTTCACCATGGCCCAGGCCGACGGTCTGCGCAAGGCGATGGCCAAGAAGATCGCCGAGGACATGGAGAAGAACGGGAAGATGTTCGTCGAGGGCGCCGTCAGGCGCGGCGTCCCCCAGGAACAGGCCGAGCACATCTTCCAGCTGATGGCCAAGTTCGGCGAGTACGGGTTCAACAAGTCGCACTCGGCCGCCTACGCCGTGCTGACCTACCGCACCGCCTATCTGAAGGCCCATTTCCCCACCGAGTTCATGGCCGCGGTTCTCTCCTCGGAAATCAACGACACCGACAAGATCGCGGTGTTCATCGACGACTGCCGGGCCCTGAACATCCCGGTGCAGAAGCCCGACCTCAACCGCAGTCGGCAGTTCTTCTCGGTCGAGGACGGCACCATCCGTTATGGTCTGGCCGGCATCAAGGGGGTCGGGGAAAAGGCCATCGAGTCCATCCTCAAGGCGCGCGGGGAAGGGGGCCCGTTCAAGAGCCTGTCTGATTTCACCCGGCGCGTCGACACGCGGGTGGTCAACAACCAGGTGCTGGAAGCCCTCATCAACAGCGGGGCCATGGACTGCTTCGGCCTGCGGCGCAGTCAGCTGATGGCGATGGCTACCGACGCCCTGCGCTCCGGCCAGCAATTGGCCAAGGAACGCCAGGCCGGCCAGGCGACCTTCTTCGACCTGCTCGGTTCCGACGCCCCCGAAGCCCTCGAGGCCGACCTGCCTCCGCCCGACGTGCCCGAGTATCCCGAACGCGAACGGCTGAACGCCGAGAAGAAGGCACTGGGGTTCTACCTGACCGGCGACCCCTTCGGCGAGGTCGCTCCCCTGGGCCGCATGTTCTCAACCCATACCCTCCCCGAACTGGCGGCGGGGGAGGGGAAGGTCTGCCGCATCGCCGGCCTGCTCACCTCCTTCAAGAAGCATCCCACCAAGAAGGGCGACGTGATGGCCTTCCTGACCATCGAAGCCGACAACGTCGGGCTCGACGTCACCGTCTTTCCCAGCACCTACGCCGAGGCGGCCCCCAAGCTGGTCATCGACGAGCCCCTCTTCCTGGTGGTGCGGCCCGAAACCCAGAACGACGAGCTCAAGGTGGTGGCCGAGAAGGTGCTGTCCCTGAAAGACCTGCAGAGCGACCAGACGGTCCAGCTCCGGTTCGTCGTGCCGCCCGAACACACCAATCGGGAGACCTATCAGAACCTGCACCAGATCCTGCGCTGTCACCCGGGGCCCATTCCCTTCATCATCTAGGTTATTCTTA